>JAEXNZ010000511.1 GCA_023439425.1 Pseudomonadota bacterium | reverse complement strand
GCCGCCGGGCTGGGCGTGATCGAACTCACCGTCGCCCTGCACTACCTGTACCAGACCCCGGTTGACCAACTGGTGTGGGACGTGGGTCACCAGACCTATCCGCACAAGATCCTCACCGGCCGTCGCGACGAGATCCACACGGTCAAGCAGAAGGACGGCGTGGCACCGTTCCCGAAGCGCGAGGAAAGCGTGTTCGACACCTTCGGGGTGGGCCATTCGTCAACCTCGATCTCGGCCGCGCTGGGCATGGCAATCGCGCGCCAGCGCGAGGGCGATGACCGCCGCGTGGTGGCGGTGATTGGTGACGGCGCAATGACCGCCGGCATGGCCTATGAAGCCCTGAACCATGCCGGTGGCATGGACCAGGAGCCGAACCTGCTGGTGATCCTCAACGACAACAACATGTCCATCTCCGAAGCGGTGGGTGGACTGACCAAGATCCTCGGCCGCGCCACCGGCAGCCGCACGCTCAATGCGCTGCGGGAGGGCGGCAAGCGGATTCTGGGCGACAAGAAGAAGTCGCCCCCGGCGCGCTTCGTCAAGCGCTGGGAAGAACACTGGAAGGGTATGTTCGTGCCGTCCACGTTCTTCGAGGAAATGGGCTTCCACTACACCGGCCCCATCGACGGCCACGACCTGCCGGCGCTGGTATCCACGCTGAAAACGCTGAAGGGCCTGAAAGGCCTGAAGCTGCTGCACGTGATGACCACCAAGGGCAAGGGCTACGAGCGCGCCGAAGGCGACCAGATCGGCTACCACGCCGTGGGTCCGTTCGACCCGGACAAGGGCCTGGTGGCCAAGGGCGGGGTGAAGAAGCCGACCTATACCGATGTGTTCAGCGACTGGCTGTGCGACGCCGCCGCCGATGAGCCGCGCCTGCTGGGCATTACCCCGGCGATGCGCGAAGGCTCAGGTCTGGTGCGCTTCAGCAAGGAATTCCCGGAGCGCTATTACGACGTCGCCATTGCCGAACAGCATGCGGTGACGCTGGCGGCCGGCATGGCTACCCAGGGGGCGAAGCCGGTGGTGGCGATCTACTCCACCTTCCTGCAGCGCGCGTATGATCAGCTGGTGCACGACGTGGCGATCCAGAAGCTGGACGTGCTGTTCGCCATCGACCGCGCCGGCGTGGTCGGCCCGGACGGGGCCACGCATGCGGGCAACCTGGATCTGAGCTTCCTGCGCTGCGTGCCGCACATTGTGGTGATGGCCCCGGCCGACGAGGCCGAATGCCGGCAGATGCTGACCACCGGCCTGCGTTACGAAGGTCCGGCGGCGGTGCGTTACCCGCGCGGCAGTGGCACCGGCGTGGCTGCGGGCACGGATCTTTCCACGCTGGAGATCGGCAAGGCCGATGTACGCGTGCAGGGCAGCCGGATCGCCCTGCTCGCCTTTGGCAGCACGGTGCCGGCTGCGGAAGCGGTGGGTCGCGAGCTGGGCCTGACCGTGGTCAACATGCGTTTCATCAAGCCGCTGGACCGTGCGCTGCTGCTGCAGCTGGCCGGCAACCACGAAGGCTTTGTCACCGTGGAGGACAACGTGGTGGCCGGTGGTGCGGGTTCCGGCGTGGCCGAGCTGTTGAATGCCGAAGACGTGCTGCGCCCGTTCCTGCACCTGGGGCTGCCGGACAGCTTCCAGCATCACGCCAGCCGTGAGGATCTGCTGGCGGAAGCCGGAATTGATGCCGCTGGGATACGGGCCGCGGTGTTGAAGCGCTGGCCGAAGCTGGGCGAGCGTACCGAGGTGGCGTAAACCACCCCGGGATTGGCCGTTTAACGCACCTCGAAATCGGCGCGGCAACCGCGGTTGACCCACACGCCATCGCGGTCCCAGCCCCAGGTCTGCCCTTCGATGCAGGCCGTATTGGAACGCTGGCGGATCATGCGTGCATCACGACGGATGCTGACGTTGCAGCGGCGCATGCGGCTGTCGTTGGAATCGCAGCCGATGATTTCGCCGCGCCCACCTCTGTTCCCGCCGTTGCCGCCCCAGCCATGCCCACCACCGTGTGAGGGACGCCCGCGTTCGGCGACGAATTCAGCGCGGCAGCCACGGGTGACCCAGATGCCGCCGCGGCTTTGACCCCAGGTATCGCCCTCGATGCAGGGCGAGCCGGAGAGCTGGCGCACCAGGCGCGCCCGGCCTTCGAAGGGGCACTGCGCGGTGCGGTTCTTGTTCGACTCACAGCGCACGGGGCCATCGTTGTAGTAGCCGTCGTCATAGCGCTGCGCCTGCGCGTTGCCCGCCAGGGCCAGTACCGCCACCGGCAGCAAACCCCACAGCCAGTTCTGCTTTCCGTGCGTCATGCGATGCTCCTCGTGCCGGTTGGATGAATGGGCACAGCATCTGCGAAACGCGGGCGTTCGCCTATAGGCCGGATGGCCTGATTTCAGGGGCGATTCAACTACCCGACGTGGCGCTGACCGCCCTGCCCGGCTCAGCCGTAATGCACGGCGTCGACGAAAGCGTTTTCAACGGCGACCCGGACGCGGCTGCTGCGGCCGGTCTCCGCATGGTGTTCACGGGCCAGGGTATCGGCGAAATCGAAGGCCACTGCGCCGTCGGCGAAGGTCACGGCGTCCTCATTGCCGGGCGGCAAGACCTGCCAGCGGCGGTTGTGGTGCTGTACGGTGATCAGCATCGGGCAGGTCTCCGGGGGAATGATCGGACGATACGACTGCTCTGCCCGATGAGCTATCAGAATTCTCTGAGTTTGGTATCAGATACACCGTAGAGC
>JAEXNZ010000450.1 GCA_023439425.1 Pseudomonadota bacterium | reverse complement strand
AGAGCCACGCCCTGCGTGGCTGTGCGAGGTGTCAGACACGGTCGAAGCCACGCAGGGCGTGGCTCTACATCGAACATCGCATCATCATCCGGACGGCTTGGCCACCGACCCGCGCAGGATCAACCGGTGTGGCAACACCCGGTTGACAATGCCGCGCCCTGAACCCGGCGCTTGCCGGATCTCCCGCAACAGAATCTCAACCGCCGCATCCGCCATCTCCGCCACCGGCTGATGCAGAGTGGTCAGCTCCGGCCACACCATCGTCGCCGCCGAGGTGTCATCGAAGCCCACCACCGAAAGATCAGCGGGCACGTCCAGCCCGCGCCGGTGCGCGACCGAAACCACCGCCGAGGCCATGTCATCGTTGCTGGCAAAGATGGCCGTTGGCCGATTACGCAGTGACAACAACCGCTCCGCGGCCTGCAACCCGGAGCGATAGGTGAAATGACCGGGCTGGACAACGCTGTCATCGAACTGGATGCCCGCAGCAGCGAGGGCATCCAGATAGCCCAGCCAGCGATGCGCGCTGGCGGTCTGGTTGGGGTCGCCCTTGATGTAGCCGATGCGACGATGACCCTGTGCAATCAGATGCGTCACCATGTCGTAGCTGGCGCGATGATCGTCGATGCGCACACACGACACCTTGTCGCTGAGATGGCCCGACGCAATCGCCACCACCGGAATGCCGGCTTGAACAAATTCCATCACGATGGCGCGCGATTCGCACAAAGGGGGTGGCAGAATGACGCCCGCCACATTGTCGGCCAGCTGCCGCGCCGCCTCGCGCCGCGCCTTGGAGTCCAGCCCGTCCCAGGTGGCGATCATCAGCTGCGCCGCAGCGCGTGTAGAGCCGCGCAGGGCACCGACCAGCAGTTCGCGCAGATAGCTTGAACTGGGATTGGTGTAGATCAGCGCAATGCAGACATGCTGCGCGGCGGCCAGCGCACTGGCGGCCGGGTTGGGGCGATAGTCCAGTTCCCGCACACTGCGCAGCACCCGGTCGCGGTTGCTTTCGCGCACGCTGGCATGGCCATTCATTACACGCGAAACCGTCATTGCAGACACGCCTGCATGCGCGGCTACTTCATCAATGGTGATTGCACTCGCTTTCCGTCGGACCGCCTTGCTGCTGTTTTTCACGCAATGGGTTCCTTTGCTGCGCTGCATGATGACAACCGTGTGACCGGGTGATTAGTCTGCGCCCTGACGAGATGGTAGCGCTACCACTGAGCCAGGGTAAGACTCAGAACTGTGCCCCCCAATGCCATGCGGTCGATCTGGCAGTCCTGAAAGCGAGTTGAGTCGCAGTTCGTGCAAAGCGCACTGCGATGTTCGGTGTGGAAAACGGGCATCGCCCGTAGGTGGCCCCCGGAAGGGGCGATACATCCATTCGATCGTATGTCAGAGGGGAGCGTCATGAGTGCTTGTACGTTTCGCCGTACCGTGCAGCTGGGGGCCCGTTCATGAGCCGCAAGCTGGCAAAGTTCAAATCCCGGGCCATGTTCACCTTCGTCGGTGGCATCCTGGTCATCAACCCCGCGTTCGCGCAGGACGCCACCACCCCGGCCCCTGCGCCGCAACAGCAGCAGGCCAGCCCGACCCAGCTGGACACGGTGCAGGTCACCGGCCTCCGCAACAGCCTCAGCCAGGCCATGGACATCAAGCGCGACTCGGCCGGTGTGGTCGACGCGATCAGTGCCGAGGACATCGGCAAGTTCCCGGATACCAACCTGGCCGAATCGCTGCAGCGCATCACCGGTATCTCCATCGAGCGCCGTGACGGTGAAGGTGCCCAGGTGACCGCGCGAGGCTTTGGCCCGCAGTTCAACATGGTCACCCTCAACGGGCGCCAGATGCCCGGTGCCGACGCGTTCGGTGCGGCGGGGCAGGTGGCCATCGGCGGTATTGATGGCGGTACCCGCGCGTTCAACTTTGCCCAGCTGGCGGCTGAGGCCATCAACGGCATCGAGGTCTACAAGACCAGCCATGCCAATGTGCCCAGCGGCGGCATTGGTGCCACCATCAATATCCTGACTGCGCGCCCGTTCGACCATAACGGCATGGTTGCCAGTGCCGGGGCCAAGGCGGTCTACGACGACAGCCAGCCGTTCGAAAACGACCTGACCCCGGAACTGTCCGGCATCTTCAGCTACAGCAATCCGGACAAGACCTGGGGTGTCGGCGTCAGTGCCAGCTACCAGAAGCGCAAGGGTGGCTCGGTGCAGGCCACCAACAACTACTGGAACATCCAGCCGTGGACCGGCACCATGCCGGGCAACCCGACCGTGACCAATGCACCGGCCGTCGGGGCCCTGTATGCGCGCCCGAATGATCTTCGCTATGCGTTCGCCGAGTTCGAGCGCGAGCGCATCAATGGCCAGGCGGTGCTGCAGTTCGCGCCGACCGACGCGATCACCATGACCCTGGACTACACCTATTCGACCAACGAGATCGAAGAGAATCGTGGCGAGCAGGGCATGTGGCTGCAGAACAGCAACTACACCGACGTCACCTTCGATACCAGCGGTGCGATTGCCACGCCGGTCTATATCCGGGAAATTGCCGGCACCAAGGACTTCGGGCTGGAACAGCAGCGCAGCATGCAGAAGTACAAGCTGGGCTCGCTCGGTTTTAATGCCAAGTGGGATGTCACCGACCGGTTCAAGCTGAGCTTCGACGCGCACAATTCGAAGAACGAGAGCCTGCCGAACGATCCGCTGACCGGCGGCGGCTCCATCTTCAGCAGTATCGCCGGCACCAACAACTGCACCACCGGGCCGCACTGCGGCGGTTCCTGGGTGCAGGAAATGGTGTTCAATAACGGTCTGCCGGTGGGCACCCAGGTCTGGTATCCGACCACGGCGGATGCCATTGCCAAGACCAACGGCGTGGTCAACCCGGGCTTCGTGCCGGGTGAGATCGGCTCGCAGGTGCTGCGCATCAACTCGCAGACCCAGATCAGCGAAATCAAGCAGGGCCGCATTGACGGCGAATGGAACTTCGACTCCGGCCGTTTCCAGTTTGGCGTCGATTCCAGCAAGCAGACCACCCACCGGATCCAGGCCGCGGAGAACTACAACACTCTGGGCGACTGGGGCGTGGCCAATGTTGACGGCGACGTTGCCAATGGGCTGATGGATCTGTTGCAGCCGGTCAACATCGTCGGCCTGTTCGACGACTACAGTGCCAACAGCTTCACTGCCTGGCGCGGTGATGCCGGTCGACTCGCGCAGTGGGCTGCGGACAACTACGCTGCCAATCTGGGCGTCAGTCCGCAGAATGCGGCCGACAACCGGGTGGAGGAAAAGACCAAGTCGGCTTACTTCCAGATCGAGCTGGATGGCGAACTGGGCGGCATGCGCACCAATACGCGATTGGGCGTCCGCTATGAAACCACTGACGTGGTGTCGACCTCGATCATCGCCATTCCCGAGGCGATCGAGTGGCAGTCGAACAACGACTTCCGCGTGGTGCTATCAGACGAGCAGCAGCCGTTCACCGAGAAGAACAAGTACAGCTACATCCTGCCAAATCTCGACTTCAGCATTGACCTGATGGATGACCTGAAGGGGCGCGTCTCATTCGGCAAGAGCATCGCGCGTGCGCCGATCGGCAACCTGTATGCTGGCCCGACCGCACAGCAGCCGTTTGGCTCGGTGCTGATCGACCCCTCCGTGCGAGCCAGCGGTACGGCACAGAACCCGCAGTTGAAGCCGCTGGAATCGGACAACCTGGATCTGGCGCTGGAGTGGTACTTCGCCGATGCCAGCTACGTGTCCGTGACGTACTGGAACAAGCAGGTGGCCAACTTCATCGGCAACACCATCGTGCAGGAGAATCTGTACGGTCTGCGTGATCCGACCTCCGGTCCGGATGCACAGGCAGCGCTGTCGTTCCTTACCAGTGGCGCGTGCATCACCCAGGTGGGTGCGGCCAACGCGGCGGCCTGTAATGCCAACGACACCGCGCTGTTCACCGCGCTGGCGCTGCTGCGCAACAACCCGGCCGGGCTGGGGGCCTACGACGGTACGGATGCGCAGGTCCTGGCCACCGAAGCGGCCTACGACCTGTACGGGACGGCAGCCGACCCGCTGTACCAGTTCAACGTCAACCGCCCCATCAACCAGAACGAGTCCAAGTTGCACGGCTGGGAACTGGGCGGGCAGTACTTCTTCGGCGACACCGGGTTCGGCGTGCTGGCCAACTACACCATCGTCAACGGCGACGTGGGCTACAACGATGCAGGTGATCCGAACATCGACCAGTTCTCGCTCACCGGCCTGAGCGATACCGCCAATGTGATGCTGATGTACGAAAAGTACGGCTGGTCGGTGCGCCTGGCCTGGAACTGGCGCGACGAATACCTGATCCTGGCGAACCAAGGGGCGAGCCGAAACCCGTACTATGTGGAAGAGTACGACCAGTGGGATCTCAGCGTGAACTACACCCTGAATGACAACTGGTCGTTCGGACTGGAAGCGATCAACCTGACCGGTGAGGACGTCCGTTGGCGTTCGCGCACCTCGCAGATGATCGTGAAACTGGCTGACCAGAGTCCGCGTTACATGCTGGGCGTTCGCTACAGGTTCTGATCGGGTACGGGTGCCACTGCA
>JAEXNZ010000441.1 GCA_023439425.1 Pseudomonadota bacterium | reverse complement strand
CGCATGGCGTGTCCAACGCGATGCCGGATTACCCGATAACGCGCTTGAACGGCGGCAACGCATCAATGATGCGCTTGCCATAACGCCGGCTCAGCAACCGCGAATCCAGGATGATCACCCGGCCGGTGTCGGTCGAAGTACGGATCAACCGCCCGGCGAACTGGGTCAGCGTGCGCAGCGCGTGCGGAATGGCGATCAGGTTGAACGCATTCAAGCCACGGCTTTCCATCCACTCACTCAGCGTGGAAGTCTGCGGATCGGTCGGCACCGCGAACGGTACCTGGGTGATCACCACCGTGGTACAGGCTTCACCCGGCAGATCCAGACCTTCACCAAACGAGTTCAAGCCGAACAGCACCGAACCTTCGCCCGCCGCGGTGCGCCGCAGATGCTCGTCAATCATCTTCTGCTTGGCGGTCTCGCCCTGCACCAGCACCAGTTTGCGCTGCGCCGCGGGCATCAGCTCGGCCACTTTCTCCATTTTCCAGCGCGAGGTGAACAGCACGATGCTGCCCTTGCCCCAGTCGAGCTCACTGACCAGATATTTGGCCACTTCCTTGGGGTGACGCTCGCGGTCATCCGGCGTCACCGGGAACGCCGGCACGATCAGCTCGGCCTGGTTGGGCAGGTCGAACGGCGACGCCAGCGAGACCATTTCGGCTTCCTGCGGAATGCCGTTGTCGATCGCCAGGGTCTGGAAATCACCGCCGCCGGTCAGCGTGGCCGAGGTCATCACCACCGAATCCACTTCGTCCCACAGCAGCTTGCGCAGCACATTGGCCGCCGACACCGGCGAGCCGTGCAGGATCAAGTCGCCATCGCGCGACAGGGTGACCCAGCGCGCGGTGGGCGGCTGGCCATCTTTGTCCTCGCGCCGCCAGGTGGTCCACAGGTTGTGCTGCTGCTCCACCATTTCCAGCGCCATGCCCAGGTTGCGCTGCAGGCGCTCACGCGCGGCGTCTTCCGGCTTGCCCTTGGCCACCTGCGCAGTCGCTGCATGCGCCCAGTTGAACAACGAACGGGTGTCGTCCGCCAGGGCTTCGATGTCGGCCATCCAGATGTCCGGCAGGCGGCCATTGGGGGCGCGCCACATCGGTTCCTGCGCAGTGGGATCGGGCTGCCAGCTGCGGTTGATGACATCGTGGAAGGCACGCAGCTGCTTGCTGACCTTGGCCGCGACCTCGATGGCCTCGTTCGGCAGCAGGTTGCCCAGCTTGTCCTTGTCCACCGCGCGATAGGCGGCGGCGATCAGCACCTGCAGGCGACCGGTGCGCTTGGCCATTTCATCCAGCGCGAGGCTGGCTGCGCCCTGGTCGATGGCCACATTGCCGATGTGGTGGCCTTCGTCCAGCACCAGCAGCATGTCCGACGGTGGTGCGATCAACGGCTGGCCGTTATCACTCTCGCCAATGGACAGCGCCGACAGCAGCAGCGCGTGGTTGGTGACCACGATCTGCGCGTCGCGCACCGTGTTGCGCGCACGCAGCACCGCGCACTGCGAGGAATAGGCACACTTGCGGCCAGCGCAGCCGGAGGCCGGGGTGGTGATGCGCGAGCGCAGTGACGGGCTGATGGTTTCAGGCGCGTTGTCGAGGTCGCCGTTCCAGCGGCCCTCGACGAATTCCTTGCTCAGCTTCTGCGCCAGATCCATCTCGATGGGGGCCAGCGGGCGGTCGAACAGCGGCTGCTCGTCTTCGAACATGCCTTCCTGCGCGCCTTCGCCGTGCGCTTCGGCGGCATTGCGGGTGCACAGGTAGCGGGTGCGGCCCTTGGCCAGCGCCACGGTGGCATCCAGGCCGGTGGCCTTGAGGAAGTTGGGAATGTCGCGTTCCACCAGCTGCGACTGCAGGGCCACGGTGCCGGTGCTGATCACCAGCTTCTTCTTGGTGGCCAGTGCAATCGGCACGCCAGCGGTGAGGTAGCCCAGGCTCTTGCCCACGCCGGTAGGGGCTTCAACCACGCCCACGCCGCCGCTGTGCGACAGCGCGCGCGAGACCACGCCGATCATCTGGCTCTGCGAACGCCGGGTGCTGAAGCCGGGGGTATTGGCCTGCAGCTTGGCGTAGGCGTCGCGGATGACGGTCTTGAGTTCGTCGTTCAGCGCGCGCGGGGCTTCAACTTTTTCGGTCACGCCGGCGGGGTCCTGCCATGATTCATGGCCGGCATTTTCTCATGACCCGACGGCCCGGGGCCGTCGGGATTTGCCGCGATGGTTCAGGTGCTTGACGGAGGCGCGCCCGGCGGCGTGCGGTCACGCAGCGACCGGGTCATGGCCCAGACCAGCAGCACCACGGCCAGCGCCTGTATCAGATTGAGGCCGAAGTTGAGGAAGCCCATGATCAGCCCGACTTCGCGCAGCGAGCCATAGTTGCCCTGGATCACCAGCAGTTGCGGCACCACGTTGGCGACCATGCCGAGCAGGCTGACCATGCCCAGCAGCGCCAATCCCCACAGGGCGACGGTGCGGACCTGACTGCGCGGGCTGCCCAGCACCCAGACCACCGACACCGCCACGGCAATGAGAATCGGCAACTGCATGACCGCCGAGCTCAGCACCGGAATAAGCAGCTCGGCAAGGGATCCGCTCACTCCTCACCCGCCAGCGCGTTCTTCGCCCGCAGCTCGGCGTATACCGGGTCGGTGTCCGGGCGCACTTCGTGCCATTGCTGGAAGCTGGACGCGGCCTGCTCGACCAGCATGCCGAGGCCGTCGACGATGTTGCGGCAGCTGGCCGCCCGCGCCCAGGCCAGGAAGGCCACCGCGGCGTCGCCGTAGTTCAGATCCACTGCGGTGGTCATCGTGTTGACCAGCGACAGCGGCAGTTCGAACTTCGCTTCGCGGTCGCGGCCGGCCGAGGTGGCGTTGACGATCAGTTCGAAGTCACCCAGGTCGTGCAGATCTTCCCAGTAGCGACTGGTCGCGCGGCCCGGTTCGCCGATGGCGTCAACCAGCTCATCCGCGCGTTCCGGAGTGCGGTTGACCACAAACAGTTTGTCGATGCCGGCATCCAGCAGGGCCGGGGCCACGCTGCGTGCCGAGCCGCCTGCGCCGAGCAACAGCACACGGCGGCCACGCAGGTCCAGCCCATGGCGGTCGGTGAGGTCGCGGACCAGGCCCACGCCGTCGGTGGTGTCGCCGTGCCAGTAGTCGCCCTTGCGCAGCAGCGTGTTGACCGAGCCAGCCAGCTTGGCGCGCGAGGTGAAGGTCTTGCACAGCGCGAACGCGGTTTCTTTCAGCGGCGCGGTGACGTTGGCCCCTGCCCCGCCGCTGGCGGCAAAGCTTTCCAGCGCGGCGGCAAAGCCTTCCGGCGAGGATTCGATGGCGGTGTAGTCCAGCTCGATGCCTTCCTGGCGCGCGAACGCAGCATGGATGTGCGGCGACAGCGAATGGGCGATGGGCTGACCGAAGACGGCGTAACGGGGGCTCATGGGTGTTCTAGACTCCGGAACTGGATTGACTGCAAACCCGGATGGAAGACCGCATGCGACCTCCCACGACATGGCTCGCGCTGAGCCTGAGTTTACTCTTCACGCCCGCAGCGATGGCGCTTTCCGAGTTTGGCATCGAGGGCATGGGCGTGGTGTCGACGAAGGCCAACGAGAGCCAGGCCACGATCAGCCCGGACGGCCAGCGCATCGTCTGGGCCAGCGACCGCCCCGGCGGCAGCGGTGGCTGGGACCTGTGGCAGGCGCGACTGGTCGAGGGGCGCTGGCAGGATCCACAGCCGCTGGGCATCAACAGCCCGCGCGATGAGCGCGACCCCGCCTACAGCCCGGATGGGCGCTGGCTGTACTTCGCTTCCGACCGCAGTGGCGGACGGGGTGGGTTTGACCTGTACCGGTCGGCGGTGGCCGCTGACGGCGGCGTGGGCAAGCCTGAGCCGCTGGCCGGGCTCAATACCCGTGATGACGAGCGCAGCCCGGCATTGCGGCCGGATGGGTTGATGCTGCTGTTCGCACGCAACGGGAAGCAGGGCCAGGGTGGGTTCGATCTGTACCGGGCAGCGGTGCAGGCGGCGGGTTTCGGGGCGGCGCAGGCGTTGCCGAAGCCGTTGAATTCGGCGGCCGATGAGCTGGGGGCGACGTGGCTGGATAACCGGGGTGCGCTGGCATTAACCCGGGCGGCGGAGGGGTCGTCGCAGGTGTGGGTGGTGGGGTGTGACTACGCCGAGGCAGCGTTGCCGTTGGTGTTGACGTTCAACACGGCGGATGGGCAAACCGCTTCACCGGTAGTGGATTGGAACAAGCCGGGGGAGATGGTGGTGAGTGGGCAGGCACGGTCGCCGCGCGCGGGCGGACTGGATCTGTATCGCCTGAAGAAGCCTGCCCCCGTCTGCGCCGGTACCCCGTAGAGCGGGGCTTGCCCCGCTGCCTTTCGCGCCGCAAGTCCAGTTGCCGGGCAAGCCCGGCACTACGTCAGATCGCGGGCGGTTCGCGCAACAACTCCGCACGCTGCTGTTCGTACTGCGCCTCGGTGATCTGGCCCTCATCCTTGCGGTGATTCAACGCCGCCAGCTCCGCCTGCACCTCCGGCGAAAGCCTGGCCTCACGCGCCAGCGCCGCCGCCGCCGACGGCTGCTCGGGCGCGCGCCGGGCCGCACGCAGCACGCTGCGGATGATCAGGCCGATCACCACCGCGAACACCGTCACGCCGGTGCCCCAGGTCAGCCACTGCACCCATCCCATTGTCTGCTGCATCGTCGTGTTCCCTTCTCAGTTGCCGCGTATTGTCAGCGCTCACGCAGCCAGCGCGCCACCTGCGGCGCGAAATAGGTCAGCACGCCATCGGCTCCGGCGCGCTTGAAGCACATCAGCGACTCCAGCACGCAGGCGCGTTCGTCCAGCCAGCCGTTGCCCACTGCCGCCTTCAGCATCGCGTATTCGCCGCTCACCTGGTAGGCAAAGGTCGGCACGCCGAACTGCTGTTTCACCCGGCGCACCAGGTCCAGATACGGCATGCCCGGCTTGACCATCACCATATCCGCGCCCTCCTCCAGGTCCAGCGCGATCTCGCGCATGGCCTCATCGCCGTTGGCCGGGTCCATCTGGTAGGTCTTCTTGTCGGCCTTGCCGAGGCTGGCCGAGCTGCCCACTGCGTCGCGGAACGGGCCGTAGAAGGCCGAGGCGTACTTGGCCGAGTAAGCCATGATGCGCACGTTGATGTGGCTGTCGGCATCCAGCGCGCGGCGGATCGCGCCAATGCGTCCGTCCATCATGTCCGACGGCGAGATGATGTCCACGCCGGCTTCCGCGTGCGAGATCGACTGCTTGATCAGCGCCTGCACGGTGATGTCATTGAGCACGTAGCCCTTGTCATCGATGATTCCGTCCTGGCCGTGGGTGGTGTACGGG
>JAEXNZ010000414.1 GCA_023439425.1 Pseudomonadota bacterium | reverse complement strand
GTTGATCGCAGTGAACAGCCGCCGCGCGGGGCCGCCCTTGCCCTCCTGCTCCTTGGCCGGACGCAGCATCGCGCCGCAGATCGCCGGCGCCAGGGTCAGCGAAAGAATGGTGGAGACCACCAGCGAGACACTGAGCGTCACCGCGAACTGCCGGTAAATGCCGCCCGCCGAGCCGGGGAAGAACCCCATCGGAATGAATACCGCCAGCAGCACCAGCGTGGTGGCGATGATCGCGCCGGAGAGCTGGCCCATCGCCTTGGCGGTCGCCTCGCGCGGTGGCAGGTCTTCCTCGCGCATGATCCGCTCGACACTCTCCACGATCACGATGGCGTCGTCGTTGAGGATGCCGATCGCCACCACCATCGCGAACAGCGACAGCAGGTTGATTGACACACCCAGCGCCAGCAGGCCGACACAGGCCCCGAGCAGCGAGATCGGCACCACCAGGGTCGGCAGGAACATTGCCCGCCAGCTCTGCAGGAACAGCAGCACCACCACCGACACCAGCAGCATCGACTGCACCATGGTCAGGGCGACGCCGCGTACGGATTCGGTGATGAAGGGGGTGGTGTCAAAGGGCGTTACCCAGACCATACCCTCGGGAAAGCTGGCCTCCAGCTGCTGCAGGCGCTCGCGCACGGCAGTCGCGGTCGCCAGCGCGTTGGCCCCGGATGCCAATGACACCGCCAGGCCGGCCGTGGGACGGCCATTGAGACTGAGGTTGAACGCATAGGTGTCCTGCCCCAGCTCGACCCGGGCCACGTCGCCCACGCGCACGGTGGCCGCACCGGGGGTTGCACGTAGGATCACCTGGCGGAACTGTTCGGGCGTGCTGAAGCGGCCGCGCAGCACGATCTGCGCGGTGGTTTCGGTTTCGGCCGTGGTGGGCTGCAGGCCCAGCCCGCCGCCGGCAGTCTGCGCGTTCTGCTCGCGGATCGCGGCCATCACCTCGCCCGGGGCGATGCCATAGCTCAGCAGCTTTTCGCGGTCCAGCCAGATCCGCATGGCATAGCTGGAGCCAAACAGGGAAACGTCGCCCACCCCATGCAGGCGGCGCAGCTCATCGGCCACGTTGTTGGCGGCGAAATCGCCCAGCTCGAGAGCCGAGTACTGGTCGCCCTCGGACTGCAGCGCGATCAGCATCAGGAACCCGTTGCTGGCCTGGGTGACGCGCACCCCCATCTGCCGCACTTCGTCGGGCAGCCGCGGCTCCACCCGCGCCAGGCGGTCCTGCAGCTGCGCGCGTGCCACGTCCAGGTCGGTGCCGCTGCGGTAGGTGACCCGGATCTGCGCGGTGCCGTTGGCACGGCTGGTCGACGACATGAACAGGAAATCGTCCACGCCGTTGAGCTCGTTCTCGATCACCGAGGTCACGGTGCGGTCCAGCGTCTGTGCATCGGCCCCGACAAAAGTGGCCGAAATGCTCAGTGACGGCGGAGCCACATCCGGGTACTGCTCCACCGGCAGGCGACTCAACGCGATGGCACCGAACAGGATCGCAAACAGCGCGATCACCCAGGCCAGTACCGGGCGGTCAACGAAATAGCGGTTCATCGCGGTGCTTCCTTGGGCGACGCCACGCTGACCGGTTGGCCCGGCTGGATCTTGTGCCAGCCATCAACAATCACACGCTCACCGGGCTTCAGCCCTGACTGCACCACCCAGCGCCCGCCCGACTGTCCGGCCAGCATCACCGGCCGCCGCATCGCAATGCCGTCGTCGTTGACCACCATCACGCTGGATTCGTCTTCCCCCACCTGGATGGCCCGCTCGGGCAGGCTGATCCCGTTCGGCACCGTGCCAACGGTCAGGATGCCGCGCACGAACTGTCCCGGCAGCAGACGCCCTTCGGCATTGGGCAAGCGTGCACGCAGCGTGCGGCTGCCGGTGGACGGATCGATCGCGGTTTCGCTGAAGTCCAGCACACCCGGGGTGGAAATGGGCGTGCCGTCATCCAGCAGCACCGTCACCGCCACCTTGCGGTCATCGGCCAGCACCACGCGTCCCGCTGCAATCCCCCGCTCCAGTTCGTTCATGGCGATGTGCGAGGGATTGAAGATCACGAACACCGGGTCGAGCTGGTCGATCCGGGTCAATAGCGTCGCCCCGGCCGCGCTGACCAGTGCACCTTCGCTGACCTGCGCGCGGCCCGCACGCCCGGCAATCGGCGCACGCACGGTGGCGTGGTCCAGCTGCAGGGTGGCGCGATCAACGGCCGCCTGCGCCTCCAGCAGTGCCGCGTCCGCCTGCCGGAACGACGCCTGCGCCGACTCGTACTCCTGCACGCTGACGGCCTTGCGCTGCACCAGCGCCGACAAGCGTGCCCGCAGTGCTGCCGTCTGCGCGCGCGCGGCCTTGGCCGACGCCAGCGAGGCACGCGCCTGTTGCAGCCGTGCCTGCAGGTCGCGCGGGTCGATCCGGAACAGGGGCGCATTGGCGGCGACATCGGTGCCGTCCACATAAAGCTGGCGCTCGACGATGCCGTCGGCGCGCGCACGCACTTCGGCCGAACGCGCGGCCTCCACCCGCCCCGGCAGCTCGACCAGATTAGGCACCGCCTGCGCGGTCACGGTTTCCACATCCACCCGCACAGGGGGGCGCTGACCGGCGGCTGGCCCGTCCTCACGTCCGCAACCGGCCAGCGCCACGGTCAACACGATCCACCACGGCCAGCTGCCTGCCCTGGATCGATGGATACCCATTGCAGGCACCTCCGCGCTGTTAGAAAGCCACCGCGTCGCGGATCAACGGGCAGGTCATGCAGTGCCCGCCGCCACGCCCGCGCCCAAGTTCGGCACCGACAATGCTGATCACCTCGATGCCTTCCTTGCGCAGGCCGGTGTTGGTCGCGGTGCTGCGGTCATAGGCGACCACGACGCCGGGCGACATCGCCACCAGGTTGTTGCCGCTGTCCCACTGCGAGCGTTCGGCGGCGTAGCGGTCACCCCCCGACTCCACGATGCGCAGCTTCTTGAAACCGAGTGCCTGGCCGACCACGTCATTGAAGTGGGCTTTTTCGAACACGATCTCGAAACCGGGTTCCTTGTCGCTGGGATACAGCGAGATAGGATGGATCTGGTCGACAATGCCGGGGAACACCGTCACCACATCGCGGTCGGCGAAGGTGAACACCGTATCCAGGTGCATCGCCGAGCGCAGCTTCGGCATCACCGCGACGATCACCCGGGTGGCGGCCTTGTTCTTGAACAGCGACTGCGCCAGCTGGGTGATGGCGGTGCGCGAGGTGCGTTCACTCATGCCGATCAGCACGATGCCATTGCCGGCAATCAGAACGTCACCGCCTTCCAGGGTGGCATTGCCATGGTCCTGGGTGGGGTCACCGAACCAGATCGGGAAATCTGCCGATGCAAAATCCGGATGGAACTTGTAGATCGACGTGGTGAGAATGGTCTCCTCATGCCGCGCCGGCCAGTACAGCGGATTCAGGGTCACGCCCTGGTAGATCCAGCAGGTGGTGTCGCGGGTGTACAGCGTGTTCGGCAGCGGCGGCAGCAGGTAGCCCACCAGGTCGGGCACCTCGCGCACGGCCTGCAGCGTGGGGCCACTGAAATCCTCGGGCAGGTCGACCACGCTGAGGCCACCGATCAGCACTTCGGCGAGCTTCCGCGCAGGCAATCCCTGCAGGTAGGAGCGGACCTCGGACATGAACTCCACGCCGACTTCATTGGCGTTGATCTGGTGGTCCAGGATCCAGTTGCGGGCTTCTTCGATCTCGACGGTCTCGGCGAGAAGATTGTGCATCTCGACCACTTCGACACCGCGATCGCGCATCTTCGACATGAAGTCAAAGTGGTCACGCTTGGCGTTGTCGACCCAGATCACATCATCGAACAGCAGTTCGTCCTTGTTGCGCGGAGTCAGCCGCATGTGCGCCAGCCCGGGCGCACATACCATCACTTTGCGCAGGGTTCCAACTTCGGAGTGGACGCCATAGACGGGGGCGTTGGACATGGGAGCTTCTCCGCGACGGTAGATGAATTGATCCTAGCCGCCGAAGACAGGCAAGCGATCGCGCTTACGTAGAAAGCAGTAGAAATACCGAGAGCGGCTGCCTGAAACACTGAATTCGCACTGCCGCCTGCACGCGCATACTCCATCAGCAAGGCGGCCCGGCATCTGCCCGCCGCGTTTTCTCCACTGCTGAAGGAGACCGATCATGAAGCTTCGTCCGCTTTCCCTGCCGGCGCTGCTGGCTGCCACCCTGCTGGCCGGCGCGTGCTCCACCCATACCACCTCCAGCACGTTCAACCGGTCCGAAGTGGGCCGGGCGCAGACCGTGGAATGGGGCACCATCCAAGCCATTCGTGACGTGCAGATCCAGAACGACTCGCGCGGCGTGGCCACGGTCACCGGCGCGGCCATTGGCGGCATCGCCGGCAGCACGATCGGCGGTGGGCGTCGTGCCAATGCGGTGGGCGCCATTGCGGGTGCGGCCGCAGGCGGTGCGGCAGGTAATGCGTTGTCCCGTTCAGCCCGCAACGGCGTCGAGATCACCGTGCAGCTGGAGAACGGCCGCACCGTGGCCGTCGCCCAGGACGGCACCTCGGCGGACTACCGCGTGGGCGACCGCGTCCGCGTCTCCAGCGACGGCGTCACCACCCGCGTCAGTCGCTGAACGGAGCCGACGGCCATGCGTATCCGCACGCTATTGGCAGGCATGACCCTGGCGCTGGTCGGGTGCTCGACCACGCCTTCGATGACCACCGACCAGCGCATCGCGCTGTACTTCGAGCATGCGGGTCCGCCGGTGCAGTCCTTCCGCCTGACCCGGTTCGTCCGGCATACGCAGTGGACGCCACTGGGCGACCGCGCATTGGCGGTGTGGATCAGCCAGAGCCGTGGCTATCTGCTGCAGCTGCGCGGGCGCTGCACGGGTTTGGCCATTGCCCACACCGTCCAGATCACCAACTCGTTTGGAACGGTGAACGCGCGGTGGGACAGTGTGATCCCGCGTACGGTGAGTGTCGCGATGCCACAGTCGTGTCGCATCATGCGCATCCGCCCCCTGGACGGCACCGGGCTGCGTGATGCGAGACGGGAAATGCGTGCAACCGTACGCTCTGATCGCCCCGCCGATGTGGTCGAGGACACCGGTCCGGAGGTCAGTGACCGGCCCGGCGACTACCTGCCCACCTCGGAGCCATGATGGGAGCGGTGCGTCGGCTGTTGGCCCGATCCATGTCGCGCAGCCTGTTCGATGCCCGCTGGATCATGGCACCGTTCTACTTCGGGCTGGTGGTGGCGCTGTTGCTGCTGCTGTGGGTGTTTCTGCATGAGCTGTTTGAACACCTGCTGCGGATCGCTTCGCTCGGCCCGGTAGACGCAGTGCTGCTGGCATTGGCGCTGATCGACCTGTCATTGATCGCGAACCTGCTCCTGATTGTCATCCTGGCGGGCTACGAGAACTTCGTGGCCCGCATCGAATCCGGCCATGAGCGGCGCCCGGCCTGGATGGGCACGGTGGATTTCAGCGGCATGAAGATGAAGCTGATGGGGTCGATCACGGCCATTTCGGCGATCGCGCTCCTGCGCATCTTCATGAAGCTTGAGGAAGGCAAGCCGGTGGACCCGGAGGTGCTGCGCTGGATGGCGATTCTGCACTGCGTGCTGCTGCTTTCAGCAGTGGTTCTTGCCGTGACCGACCGCCTGGCGCGCCTGCCCGGCACGCACCGTGACGTCCAGGCTCAGCCACCGCCCCCGGTCTGATCCCGCTGCGCGCGCCGCCGCGCATCCAGCTGCTGCTGCAGCTGCGTCACCTTATCGGCATCCATGTCTTCCAGTCCCAGCACGGTCTGCCAGCCGAGTACATAGTGCGCGGGCGCGAATACGTGTCCGTAGCCCATCGGGGTACGGTCCGCGAGCAGCATGTCCAGCGCCAGCTGCAGCATGGTCACCAGTGGATACCAGCGCACCGCGGGCGCAACGTCCGGTGCCCGCGGCGTGTCCATCCAGTCCGGCTCACGCAACGCATCCTGCGCCCTGAAGAAGGTGATCGCATCGCTTCCATACTGCAGGTACACCACCCGCATGCGCCCCCACGGTGCAGCAGCCGGCACTGCGCTGCCATTCTGGTTCATGAAGCGCACACTGCGGCTGTCACGGAACACCGGCCGCCACTCCGGCGAGCCGGACACCCGGCTGTCGGTGACCTGCCGCCAGTAGCGCGTTGCGAACGGTGGTCCGCTCCAGAGCGCGCCGTGAATGGGCGTATCGATCATGTCGAACAGGTTCACCGAGCGCTCGGAGTTCATGGCACCCAGGCTCAACCCATGCACGTACAGGCGTGGCCGCTGGTGCTCCGGCAGTGTGCGCCAGTAACCGTAGATCTCCGCGAACAGCGCCTGCGCGCTCTCCTGCCCGTACTCCGGCTCCACCAGCAGCGACAGCGGGCTGGACAGATACGAGTACTGCACCGCCACGCTGGCCACGTCACCGCGCAGCAGCACCTCCAGACTGTCCACCGCAGCCGGGTCGACCCAGCCGGTTCCGGTCGGGGTGATCACCACCAGGGTGCCGCGCTGGAAACCGCCCTGCCGCTGCAGCTCGCGCAGCGCCAGCCGCGCCCGCGCCTGTGCCGTGTCCGCCGCGGGCAGGCCCACGTACACCCGCAGCGGGCGCAGGGCCGGCCGCCCCATCAAACTGGAAATCTCCGACGCCGAGGGGCCACTACTGGCGTAGTCGCGGCCGGCGCGCCCCATCTGCTCCCAGCTCACCCAGGAACCCGGTCCGCCGGTCTGCAGTGCATCGGCCGGGGCACGCTGATCGGGTGGAATCAACGCATCGGCCTGGCGAAAGGATGCATCGGCCAGATGCAGCGCCCCACGCAGCAGCACGCCGTTGGCCAGGAAGAAGAACAGCACCGCCGCCACGCTGATGCCCAGCACGCCGGCCACGGGTCCCGGAACGCTCCGCCGCGCGGCCCTGCCGACACGGCGCGCCACCCAGACAAAGGCCCGTCCCACCGCCAGCAGCACCGCGAAGGTGAGCAGTGCGATCAGCAGCAGCCGCAGCGAGTAGGTCTGCTCCATGGGAGCCAGCCCCATCACCGCGCGGACCGCGTCCTGCCACGGGCGTACCCACCACACCAGCACCGCGCAGCCGAGCAGGCACGCCAGCGGCAACCAGCGCAACACCTGCTGCAGGCGTCCGCGCCCCAACTCCGGCAGCTGCAGCAACCGCCAGCCACCGGACAGGCCGACCCCCAGCAGGTACCCCAGCGCGAAACACACACCACTCAGCAGTCCCTGCGCGATGTAGCCGCGCGGCACCAGGCTGGGGGTCAATGAGGCCATGAAACACAGGGCACCCAGGACCTCCCCGGTACGACATAACGGGCCGCGCCACGGTCGCACCGCGTTTGCCAGCCAGGAGGGCACGCGAGGCCGTACCGGCGCGATCACAGCTGCAACCGTCCGCTGACCAACCCGAACACCGCAACCGCTGCCATACCGGCAAGCAATCCCAGCACCAGCGTCTCGCCGGAACGGAATGCCATGCCCCGATGTCGCTGCCAGGCCCAGAACAGCAGTGCGCCCGGCAGATACAGCAGGCTGGACAGCAGCAGGTAGCGACTGCCCCCGGCCAGCAGCATCGCCGCGGTGTAGAAGGTCGCGCCGCCGGCGATCCAGCGCATGCGGGAGGCGGATGCGGAAAGCTTCAACTGATACGCCGCCACCAGCAGATAGGGAACCAGCGTCATCGCACTGGTCATCATCAGGGCCAGGGTGAACGCGTATTCCGCGAACCAGCTGACCAGCAGGAACAACTGGATCACCCCGTTGGTCAGCCACAATGCGGTGCTCGGCACCCCGGCCCGGTTCTCGCCGGCCAGTGCGCGCGGCATGGCATCGTTGAGCGCGGCCGAGTGCAGCACCTCCGCTGCCAGCAGCGACCACGACAGGTAGTTGCCCAGCACCGACACCAGCAGCCCGACGCTGATGAACACCGCGCCCCAGCGCCCCGCCAACGCCTCCATCACCCCGGCCATCGACGGGTTGCGCAGCGCGGCCAGATCCGGACGCAGCAGGATGCCGTAGGACAACACCGTCACCATCACCAGCAGGCACAGCACGCCCAGGAACCCGGCCACCGTGGCAATGCCCACGTCCGCGCGCCGGCGCGCCAATAGCGAGGTAACCCGGGCCCCCGGCAAAAC
>JAEXNZ010000282.1 GCA_023439425.1 Pseudomonadota bacterium | reverse complement strand
GGTGAGAGACGAGGGGGTTGATCCCGACAAGATCTTCTCGACTGATGACGGAATTCCTCTCTTGGCCTGGCCTCTTCGCGCGCGCAACTTCGAAGGCCTCGTTGGTCTGCTTGAAAATGGTGCCGATCCAAATGCGCGCACGTACAAGGAAGTCGACGGCCGCAAACTCGGCTACAACAACGCAATGGTCTACGCAGCAAAGCTTGACGAGCCAAGGTATCTCGAAGAACTACTGAAGCGTGGAGGGGATCCGAACACCCGAAACTCCGCCGGCGAAACACTGCTGTTCCAATCTTTCATCAGCGGCAACCAGTGGAACAACGTTAAGGTTCTTGTCGAGAACGGCGCAGATATCAATGAGTCCAATCGCGGCACCGCTGACACTGTACTGAGCTGGTACACGGGCCGCGGCGGATTTGAGCACGCGTACTGGCTCCTGGAGCACGGCGCAGACCCCACGATACTTATGATTCCGCCGAAGGAGTCCGGAAAGCCATCACGGATGATCATGGCCGAGGATATTTATTGGGAGATCACAACCCCTGACCTGCTTCCCTGGCAGAAGAAATGCCAGCAGTGGTTGATCGCCCGCGACATCCCTCGTCCGCCGATGCCGGAGCACATCCGCAAGAAGCGCGAGGCGTTTGATTTTCCCAGCGAAGAGAAGGACGTTCCATTATTGTGAATCAGCCGGGCAAGCCCGGCTCTACGGGAAGCAACCGAACGAACCCCGGCGTCATTAAAGCGGGCGAGCCCGCGCAACGGGAGGCTGTCATGCGCAAGGTGATGAATGCGGCTGTGGTGGGTGCGGGGATGATGCTCGCCGGGTGTGCGTCGACGGCAAAGCCGGACGCTGCCGACCCTGCTGTGGGCATGGCCAACCCGGCGTCGGTGTACTGCGTCGAGCTGGGTGGCAAGAGCGTGATCGAGACCGATGGCGCGGGTGCGCAGACCGGGTTCTGCCACCTGGCGGATGGGACCAAGGTCGAGGAATGGGCGTTGTACCGGCGGGATCATCCGGCGCGGTGATGCCGTACCCGGCTACACCAGTTCGCTGTCGTGCGGCAGGTGCATGCGCACGCGCCCGGGTGCGCAGTCGATGCGGAAGTGGCGCGCCTTGACCGGTTCGCCATCCAGATTCAGCGTCATCGGCTGATCGGCGTCGATCTCCACCCATTGCGCGCGGGTGCGCTCGGCGACCTGCTCCAGTGCGCCGCGCTTGCCGCCCTTCACCAGCGCCGCGAAGGTGGACATGACCTCGCCACTGAGTTCGGGAATGATGGTCACGTCGAGCAGGCCGTCGTTGATGACGGCCTCCGGGCACAGCACCTGGCCGCCGCCGGCTTGGCGGCCGTTGCCGATGCCGAGTGCGATGAAACCGCCCTGCCACTGGAAGTCCTGGCTTCGTACCCGGGCCTGGATCGGCTCGATCTTGCCCAGCCGCGAGATGCCGGTGACCAGATAGGCCAGCCCCCCCAGCACCTTCTTCAGGCCCTCATCGGTCTCCACCGTGACCTCGGTACCGAAGCCGCCGCTGGCGACGTTGGCGCACCACCACGGCTTGCCGTCGGCATCGATGCGCAGCAGGTCGACCGGGCGCGCGGTCTGCTGCTCGATCAGGCTCAGCGCAGCCAGCGGTTCGTCCGGAATGCCGGCGGCGGTGGCAAAGTCATTTGCAGTGCCCAGCGGCAGCAGGCCCAGCGAGGGCAGCTCATCGGCGGGCTCGTCACGGTGGGCCAGGGTTTCGGCGACCTCACTGAGGGTGCCGTCACCGCCGGCGGCGATGATGGTGTCCACGCCATGCTCTATGGCCTCGGCCACGTAACGCTCGGCGTCGCCACCTTCCCAGGTGACCCGCACCTCCAGCGCGATGCCGCGCTCGCGCAGGATGTGCACGGCCTCGCGCACGTCCTCGTTGCCGGTGGATTTTCCGTTCAGGATCAGACGCCAGCGGGCACGGCTCATGCAGCATTTCCATCGGTGGGGACGCGCAGGCTATCAGCGCGGTGTTTCAGCCGCGGTGAACGTCATCAAACGGTCACCCACCACCCGGAGAATGGAAGGCCATAGCAGGGATGATGGATGGAGGCAGGATCAGCCTCCCGCTGTTTCCGGGGTCGCATCTGAAAGGGTGCGGCCTTTTTTGTCAGCCCTCAGCCATGATTCGGCGAGCCACTGCCTGTCGTGTTCGGCGTGGCATCCCATTGCTCCGCCGCCCGTCTGCCGGTATCGACTCCGGACTGATACAACGCGCGGACCTGGCCGCGCACGCCCTCAGGGAAGCGTAGCTCCAAGGTATCGATGCTTTCGTCCCATGGCGTGTTGTCGACGAGGCTGATGTCGTCACGTGGCAGGTCGCTGACGGCTTCGCCAACGGGCATTGACGTGTCCTCGGCCGAGCTCATCCCGTCCAGATATCCATGCCTGCCCGAGCGCGAAGATCACCCCCTGTTGCCGGCTGGTCAGACTTGCCGTTTGCAGCGGCTCGGCCGGCGTTGGCGAAGTGAGACCCATTTCAGCGAGGAAGCGCAGCTCCCTGACATCATTCACGCCCATCCCGGGCTCATCGATCGCATTGGGTCGCTGCACAACGCGCTGCGGTTGCCGCTCGATCTCCTGCGCGAGGTTCGCCCGCACCTGCGCGATGCGGTGCTCGCGCCACAGAAACTTGCCCAGGTTCCACACCCCCGCAATCGCAACCGAAAGTCCTATCGCTGTTGTCAGCGTGATTGCGCCAGGCCTTTCTTCCTTTACCCCGCTTTCAGCAGAATTGACATCACCCACCCATTGCGCAGCTCGGTTGAACACCTCGTGCAGCATGTCACCGAACGTAGAAAGCGCGGTGACTGCAGGCTGTGCGCTCAGGGCAGTCGAGTGACTGATATGGGAAACCAGCGGACATTGTGGCGGCAGCACGGAGACCTCGTTGCAAGCAAAAAGTGCCTGCAATTGTCTTCAGCTTCCCCAGATCACATCAGAGGCAATGCCGACACTGCGCCAGCAATCGCCACGCCTGCAACGCTTACACGCGTTCGGCAAACGCCTTCAACGCGTCGCCTTCAAGCCGGTACACGGTCCACTCGCTCTGCGGACGCGCACCCATCGCTTCATAGAAGTCGATCGCCGGGGTGTTCCAGTCCAGCACCGACCACTCGAACCGGCCGCAGCCTTCAGCTACCGCCTGCTGTGCGATGTACTGCAGCAGTGCCTTGCCGGCACCGCTGCCGCGGCTGGCCGGGCTGACGTACAAGTCTTCCAGGTAGATGCCGTTACGGCCCAGCCAGGTGGAGTAGTTGTAGAAGTACACCGCGTAGCCGATCGGCTGGCCCTCGGCTTCGCAGATCAGCGCGCGCGCTTTGGCATCGGTGCCGAACAGGCTGTCGCGAATGCCGGCCTCGTCGGTCTGCACCGACGATTCGGCCTTCTCGTAGATCGCCAGCTCGCGGATGAAGCGCAGAATCAGCGCTGCATCCTCAGCAACGGCATCGCGGATCAGCACGCCGGCGGCGGCCATGCTCAGCCCCGCGCCTTGGCGACGTTGCGACGCATCTGTTCGATCACGTCCTTGTAGCTGATCGGCGCATTGAAGATGGCCGAACCGGCGACGAAGGCGTCGGCGCCGGCGCCGGCAATCGCGCCGATGTTGTCGGCCTTTACGCCACCATCGATCTCCAGGCGGATGTCACGGCCGCTGGCGTCGATCTTCTCGCGCACCACGCGCAGCTTGTCCAGCGCCGAAGGAATGAAGG
>JAEXNZ010000275.1 GCA_023439425.1 Pseudomonadota bacterium | reverse complement strand
GCCCTCAACCGCCTGCCCCCTGCCGAGCTCCCTTTGACCGCGCCCCAAACGCCCGACCCCCGCAGCGAACGCGCCACCGAAAGCGTCAACATGGCGCTGGCCGCCGGTGCCATCGTCGGCACTTGGTTCTGGGACGTCGCCAACGACCGCCTCACCATCGATGAAGCGTTGGCCCGCGCCTTCGGCCTGGACCCGGACATCGCCCACAGCACGCTGCGCCTGGACGAGGTGATGGGCGGCGTACATCCCGACGACCGGCCCGGGCTCGCCGCCGCCATCAACGCCGCCGTCCAGCACGGCGGCCGGTTCGCCCATCAGTACCGCACCCGCAGCGAAGACGGTGGCTACCACTGGCTGGAAGGCATCGGCCGGGTGGACCTGGACGCCAACGGACGCCCGACCGGCTTCCCCGGTGTCATCATCGACATCAGCGAACGCCGCCGATTCGAGCGCGAACGCGATGATGCCCAGCAGCTGCTGCGCTCGTTCGTCGAGGCCGCACCCGGCGTGGTCTACGCCAAGGACCGCCAGGGCCGGATTCTGATCGGCAACCGGGGCACCACGGATTTGATCGGCCTGCCGCCGGACCAGTACGTCGGCCGCACCGACGCCGAACTGTTGAACGACGCCGTGCAGGCCGCCACCGTGATGGCCACGGACGAGCGCATCATGTCCAGTGGCGAGTCCGAACAGGTGGAAGAGGAAGTCAGCTTCCCTGACCGCCGTCGCGCCTACTGGCTGTCCACCAAGTCGCCCCTGCGCGACGCAACGGGAGCCGTGGTCGGGCTGGTCGGCACCTCGCTGGACATCACCGACCGCAAAACCGCCCATGACGCCCACCGCGAGATCGAGGAGCGCTACCGCCTGGCCGCTCAGGCCACCAATGATGCCATCTGGGACTGGCGCATCAGCGACGGCCAGGTGGTCTGGAACGAAGCACTCGGCAGCCTGTTCGGTCACGAAACCAGCGAAACCACCGCGGCGTGGTGGCTCGAGCATATCCACCCGGATGATCGCGGGCGCATTGACCGCGACATCCACGCGGTGATCGAAGGCCAATCCAGCAGCTGGAGCGACGAGTACCGCTTCCGTCGCTACGACGGCAGCTACGCCACGGTGTTCGACCGCGGCGCGGTGCTGCGCAATGCCGATGGCGAACCGGTACGGATGATCGGTGCCATGCTCGATCTGTCCGAGCGTTACGCCGCCGAGGCGCGCCTGAAGGAATTGAACGAACAGCTGGAAACCCGCGTGCGCGAGGAAGTCGCCGAGCGCCTGCGGGTCGAGGAAGCGCTGCGCCAGAGCCAGAAGATGGAAGCCGTGGGCCACCTCACCGGCGGCATCGCCCACGACTTCAACAACATGCTGGCCACGGTGATCGGTCCGCTGGACCTGCTCGAAGCGCGCCTGGCCGGCACCGACCCGCGCGCCGCCCGCTACATCGAAATGGCGATGGACAGCGCAACCCGCGCGGCCCAGCTGACCCAACGCCTGCTTGCCTTCTCACGGCAACAGCCGCTGCAGCCCACTGCGGTGGACACCAACAAACTGGTGGCCGGCATGAGTGACCTGCTGGTGCGCTCGCTCGGCAGCAGCGTGCAGCTGGAAACCGTGCTGGCGGGTGGATTGTGGTGGACCCATGCCGACCCCAACCAGCTGGAAAACGTGATTCTCAACCTGGCAGTGAATGCACGCGACGCCATGCCCGGTGGCGGGCGGCTGAAGGTGGAAACGTCGAACTGTGCCGTTGCGTCCAGCTTTGATGAAGCCCATCCCGGTGTGGCCCCGGGCGACTACGTGCTGATCGCCGTCTCCGACACCGGCAGCGGCATGCCGCCCGAAGTGCTGGCCAAGGCATTCGATCCGTTCTACACCACGAAGGATGTCGGCCAGGGCACCGGGCTGGGGTTGTCGCAGGTGTACGGCTTCGTGCAGCAGAGCGCGGGCCAGGTAAAGCTGTGTTCGGAGGTGGGCGTGGGCACCACGGTGAAGGTGTACCTGCCGCGCCTGCAGGCCGAGCGCGAGCCGGTGCCGCCGGTTGAGCCACGCACGGCTCCTTTGCCGGGTGGTGGGAAGGAACTGGTTCTGGTGGTGGACGACGAGCCGCTGGTGCGTCAGTTCTCGGTGGAAGCGTTGACCGAACTGGGCTACCAGGTGTTGGCGGCCGACGGGGCGGCGGCGGCCCTCGATTTGATGGAACGGCATCCGGGCATCGACCTCCTGTTTACCGACGTGGTGATGCCGGAGGTCAACGGGCGGCAACTGGCGGATCAGGCGCTGGCGCGCCGGTCGGATCTGAAGGTGTTGTTCACCACCGGCAACAGTCGCAATGCGCTGGTGGCTGAGGGGGTTCTGGATGAGAACGTGCACCTGATCGGAAAGCCGTTTACGATTTCAGAATTGGCGACACGTGTGCGGGCCGCATTGGCGTCCTGAAAGAATGGGCGGCACCGGCACCTGATTGCCTGCCGGTGCCGCCTCTCCTCCGGCGTCTCCCCCGCCTTACAACTGTACGAATCGCTGCAGCTTGCGCGCGAGCCAACCGCTGAACACCAACGGCGCATCCAATGCGGAAACACAGATACACGGAACGCCCGGCGCGGTCACCGGCTGATGCTCGACGTCCTCGTCAAGGTCGGCCACATCGCCGGCTGCAAACAGGCCCAGCGCATCGTTGTACGACCCCTGCAGCACCTGGGTGAGCTCGCTGCCTCCGTGGCTGTGCAGCGGCAGGCTCTTGCCCGGTGCGATTTTCAGCATGATCAACGAGGGCATGTCGCGGCCGCGTGTGCAATACATGCCCGGACCAATCCACTTCCAACGCACCGTACTCAGCCGCTCTCCAAAGTACGGCTGCAATGCGGCTGGCAGCCGATCAGGATCACCACCATCACGCAATGGTGCAGTGCCCTCATACAACGCGGTGACCTTACCCGCTTCCACAGGCGTTTCACTTTCCAATCGCGCGAGCATCACATCGCGCAGCGCGTCGCGCTGTGCTGAAGCACCTTCAGGCTGAGTCTGCTCCAGCAGCGCAGCGCCAATCGCTTCGGCTGCACGCAGCCGCTGGCGGCACTCGGTGCAGCGCTCCAGATGTGCACTGGCCACCACCGCCAGCGGGGCGGCCAGCGCGCCAGCCGCGAAGCTCATCAGGGTGGCGTCATCCAGATGATGGTGCGGGCGCATCAGCCAGCCCCCACTTTCGACTGCAATTGCAGGAACGCCCGACGCAGGTGTGACTTCACCGTGCCCAGCGGCATGCCCAGCGCCAGGGATATCTCACCATGGCTCTTCGCCTCGAAATACGACATGCGCACCAGCCGAGCCTGCACCGCCGGCAGCTCATGGATGCGCTGGCGCAGGCGGGCGTCGTCGGCAAACTGCTCGGCACTGGTGCGCTCGGGCACGTCCTGCTCGGCGGCCTGCTCCACCACCGCCTGCGCATGCGCCCAGCCGCGTTCGTGGCGCACGCGGTCAATGTGCAGATTGCGTGCGATCCGGAACAGCCAGGTGCTCAGCGCGCTCTGCGCGGGGTCGAAGTGATCGGCATGCAGCCACAACCGCAACAGGCTTTCCTGCGCCAGCTCCTCGCCAATGCCGTCCGGCGCGCCCAGTCCGCGCAGATACACGCACAGGCGCGGCATGAAATGGTCGTAGATACGCATGAAACACTCGCGGTCGCGGAACTGCGCCACGCCGGCCATGTCGCCGGCCCAGTTGATGGGTTCGCTCGTCGGCTGCGGTGAAGCTGACGCCATGCGGGCGGTCTCGAAGCAGGTCGTCGCGTTGTTGCGCTCAGAGTACATCGGCGGTGGGGGCGGTCAAGTGGCAGGACATGACCTTCCTACGCACCACAGCTGCAATTGGATGCAGACCAAAGTCGCGTGCATCCAAACGCCGCCGCCCTGCGTAGAACAGTTACGCACTCCACAGGAAGCGCTTTCATGGCCGCTGCGGCACCCCCGGCTCGTCGTTCACGCCTGCACCAGACGGTGCGCCGCTGGTTTGATACCTCGGCAAGTGAACCCTGCGTGGATGCCGCGTCTGCACGACGTGTGGACTGGGTGCGTGCCCTGCCCTTCGTGCTGCTGCATCTGGCCTGCCTGGGCGTTATCTGGGTGGGCGTGTCGTGGACTGCGGTCGGCGTAGCCGTAGCACTGTACGCGGTCCGGATGTTCGCCATCACCGGCTTCTATCATCGCTATTTCTCACATAAAACTTTCACTACCTCACGCCCGGTGCAGTTCGCGTTTGCAGTCATCGGCGCGTCCAGCGTGCAGCGGGGGCCACTGTGGTGGGCGGCTCATCACCGCCACCCTCATCGCCACGCCGACCAGCCGCTGGACCCCCATTCACCTAACCACGGCGGGTTCTGGCGCAGCCATATGGGCTGGTTCCTCACCCGTGAGGCATTCGTCACAGATTTCAGCCGTATTCCCGACCTGGCGCGTTTTCCTGAACTCCGCTGGCTGGATAGATTCGATACTGTGGTACCGGTGTTGCTGGCCGTTGTGCTGTATGCGCTGGGTGAAGCATTGGCGCACTTTGCGCCGTCGCTGCACACCAGCGGCGCGCAGTTACTTGTGTGGGGCTTCTTCATCTCCACCGTTGTACTGTTCCATGCAACGGTCACCATCAATTCGCTGGCACACCGTTTTGGCCGGCGCCGTTTTCCCACCCAGGACGACAGCCGCAACAACCTCTGGCTGGCCCTGCTCACCTTTGGCGAGGGCTGGCACAACAACCACCACTTCTTTCCGG
>JAEXNZ010000195.1 GCA_023439425.1 Pseudomonadota bacterium | reverse complement strand
ATACAGACCGCGGCTCTTCCGGTGCGCCTGTATTCAATCGCCTCCTCCAACTAGTCGCGATCCATCATGTTGGCCTCGATTGGCCCAAAGCGCAGGCGCCTTACAACCAAGGCGTCCCCATCAGCATGATCCGTGCGCACGCCGCGCAGCGGAACGTCGCCCTGTGACTCTCCGATGATCCTATTGCAACAAGAAGAAAGCGCGCTCCAGGAGTTCGTCGTTTCGTTGGTTCAAAGTGAACTCGATAGGATGCTTTGTAATGCAGCGTGCCCTGCGATTGCAGCATTCTCCGATTCTGCCAAGGGCATGATCGTGATCGCCTATGATCTGACGATTCACCTTCGGGGGTGTCCGCAGTATTTAGTTCCGCTGCTGAGCCAGATTGTGAAGTATTACCCGCATGTGCCCTCCGCGCCGCACTTTCGGGCTGCGATTATCCGCCTTCAGCAGGCGGGTGCAGCCCAGGCTGCTATCCCGCCATGGGAAGCCTGCTTGGCGTCGGGGGTTCCAATCGTCAATAGGAGCATGTTGCGACAGCTACTGCGAGGCCTGGTCTCCGGCGCTTCCCATCCAGTTGTGCTGATCGAGGGGGCTAATGGCACCGGCCGCAGCCACTCCTGGCGTCTGATCAAGCATGTTGCGGATGCGGTAGGGAGCACAATTATGACGTGCAAGGTGGACTTGACCGGCTATGTGGCGGAGCACCAGACGGTCGAGCGAGTATTTGATTCGCTCGTCAAGCAACTCCAACTGCAGGTGGCTTGCCCAACCTACGTCGCCGCAACACCTGAGACTGTGGCAGCGCGGTACGCCGACGAGTTGGCGCACCAATGGGGTCAATTGGGAGGTAGGCGCATTTGGCTTGTGTTTGATAGCCTCGACCGGGACATTCCGACGGAGATCAAACGCTTCGTCTCCAATCTTGCGGAACATAGGCTGGACCAGCGTTTAAATGGTGCCACACTCTTTCTGCTTGGTGCTGGGCGCGGCTTCATTGTTGACCCCTATCGCCTAGCAAAGCTGGAACAGTTGGGAAGCTTTGTTGAACGAGAGCTAAGGGAGATTGCTCAGCTGATCAATGCTGCTGGACTCAATCCCCTGTCTGTTGCTCAGCTCGAACCAAGAATTCAAGATCTGACTGAGGCTATGCAAGTAAGCGGGTTCTCAGCAGTTGCGGAGCGACTTACCGATCTCCGAGATGAGGTGTGCGCGTGAAGTTGAGCGAAGCTCAGGCCCTCGTATCCACACCTCTCCGACGCAGCTTCTCAATCAGGGCCGCGGCACGAGAGACTTTTACGCCGAGTGCGCTGATCAAGTCTTGGATTGATGATAATGAGGGGGCTTCCGCATCGGAGCAGGTTGAAGCGATTCAGGCGGCTATTACGCTGCGTGACGCGAGCATGCCCTGTGTCGATGCCTCTGGTGGCGAGGCGTTCAGATTGCGCTCGTCTCAAAGACATAGCGTGCTCCGCGCAGTGGGGCGTGAGGCAGTTCTACGTGTCCTGGGCGAGGATCCAGAGATCGGGGGCAGCCTGACGGAAGATCTGTTCCGCGATCTACTCGTCGGACGCGCGGTGATTGATATGTCCGATAGGGCTAAACTAGTGGCCATGCGTGAAGCAGTGGAGTGGAGTTCGGCATTGGGTGTCGAGCCACCCGTCGATGCGCAGTCCCTAACGCGACACCTTCGGAAGTTTGACTTCCTGGAGGGGCTTGGGGGGCGAGACCTACACCGCTTTGTTGGCCGCGAGAACTTCCGCGAGAGATTGATGTCAATGTGGCGTGAACAATCTCATGCGCTGCGCATCGCCCTAGTTGAAGGGCCTGGTGGCGTGGGTAAGTCGCTAGGGATTGCTCGATTTGTTGCGGACGTTTTGGAGTCACCGGAGCTGACGGACGAACCTCACGCAGTCTTCCTTCTTGATTTTGATCGTGCCAGCCTTCGAACGGCAACAGTGGATTCCCTTCTGCAGGAGCTGTTGAGGCAGGCCGCAGCGTGGGTCGATCAGAGTCGCGCGGATGAGTTCCGATCGTATGATCGCACTTTCAGTGCTTACGACGACGAGTCTGTGGCGGCTGGAAGCCGCGGACACAGGCTGGATAGAAATGGGCTTGTCGAGATGCTGATGGGTGCACTCGGGCACCGGAACGAGGCCCGAGTGCTAGTCATTGCCGACAGCTACGAGCAGGTTGAGGGCGAGGACGATGTAGCAGCACGGAGTGTCCGTAAGGTGGCGAAGCTTCTAGAGCCGTATTGTTCTCGGCTAATGCTCATCTATGCTTCGCGCGTCTTTATTGCCCCTGCCGAACTCAACGCCGACGTACGCCTTAAGCTCAACGGTCTGCCAGCTACGGAGGCGGAGACCTACCTTCGCAATGAGGCCGATCGACTCGGCGTCGAGATAGCGCCCGTCGAGATTGCCAAGATTCGCAGACTTGTAGGTAGTTCGCCGCTCGCGCTGCGTCTTGCGGCACGCGTCTTGGAGCAGGCCGGGGGTAGCATCCGTGCCGAAGTTCTAGAGGACTTGGTGGCGGGATCTTCGGAGATGACGCAAGCTCTCCTGTACGATCGGGTCTTACGCCGCCTCCGGGACAACACTCTAAGGCGCATCGCGTTGCCGAGCTTGCAGCTGAGGTATCTGACTGCCGAACTAATTGACGAAGTCCTAGCAGGTCCATGCGGACTGCATCCTGAGATGGAAACAGGTGAGGAGGTACTCCGCAGGTGTCTGCTGGAGCCTACTTTGTTCACGCAAGTTCCAGGAACGTCGGGGCAAGTCGTTCGCCACAGAGCGGACGTAAGATCCAACCTGCTGGGGCAGGTGGATCGCAGCATGCCGCTCCGTCTGCGAGACAATATCAACGAGGCCGCGATAGAATTCTTCAAAGGCCGGCCCGCGCTGGAGGATCAGGCCGAAGCGCTATACCACCGTCTACGCCTAGATAGGCCAGAAGAGTCCTTTGCTCAGGTTTGGAACCCCGAGATGCTCGAGCTTCTGCGTCCAAATATGGCGGATCTGCCGCCGCGCGCGAGGTCTCTTCTGCGTAGACAGCTCGGTACCGCCACAAAGGCGGGGGCAGTCGCCGAGTTGTCAAGGCGAGAGCGTGAACTCACTCGGAACACGATTGTCAATGACTCGGCGAGCGAGTTTGAAATCTATGCGCGGAAGTTGTTGCAGTCGGGGGATGGTGCTCAGTTTATTGTCGACGAGTTGGAAGGGCGGCAACAGGCGCTGAGGGATCAGCTGGGGGACCTGTATGCAGCGGCACTCATGCAATGCGGGTACCATTCCCGACTTTTAGAACTCGCACGAAAGTACGCTTCGAAGATTCCAGGTAAGCTAAATCGGGGGGTTGGCAGCAGTGTGTTGAGCATCGCAGCTGGACTTCTGGAAGGGCGTGGCGAACTCGGTCCGGCGCAGCAGTACTGGATCATTGGCTTGAGGTGGGCTGATCCTTTGGATGCTCCGTCGAGGCTGGGTTGCTTGATCGGGTCGATCCGACTGCGCCGGAAGTTGCGCACAGGCAAAGCACGCCGGATGACTGAGATTGATAGTAGCCTTGCTCTGCTTACATCTCTTGAGCTCGGCCCTCAGCAAGAGACTCTAGTTCGCGAGGCTGCTGCCGAGTTGGGTGAGATGCTGATACCCGCTAGTACTCGTCATAGTGAAGACTTCGGTACGCTGGGTCGGATCTTTGGCATCTTGTTCGAGTCAAGTCGTGCGTTTCCGAGTGCCTTTGAGGACCCGGCGCGCGCGCGTCAGATCGTCGAGCAGCTCGCGGGAGGGCAAGGAATTGCTATCCACAGTCTTGGTAGCTTGGTCATGCGCGCCATCTACGGTGGCGATGAACAGACTACGCGGCGTGTTGTTGATGTCCTTCGCGATGAAGTTGATTGGATTCTGAGATCAGCCGCGCTGCCGAAGGGGGCCTTGCATGCAAGGGGGCATGACGGATTGCTCGGTCGCCCTAATTTTTCCTAGGGAAGAGTGCTTGGGCTGCTGTGGTGACATCAACCGCGCGGCTTTGCAGTACTAATTGTCATCCTTGGAAATGCGGTCTGCTTCTTCCCATCCGGCTGATGTTAGTAAGTATGCAGTTCCGCTGCTGCTGGTATGTCGTGCTTGAAAAAGTCCTCGCGCCAATAGCTCCGCCAGCCCTTCCGTCAGTCGCGCATGCTTTCTCGGATCCACCGAGCTGTCCACCTGTAGTTTGCCCACGAGAATGAGATCTCCGTCCATGTGAGAGAGCGTTCTCACTTCACCAGATCTGCTTTCGGCAAGGTTCCTGAGTAGCTCGGCCGCGTTCTCCGAGATCGGCTCTGCATACTCCCCCTTCACGTCTTCATCGCGTCGGTATGCTGAGAGCTGGGCCAGCAGCCGCTTTTTGGTGTCTTCATCAACAATCGCAGCTACAGCTTCGTCCTGCTTCGCGCGTCGGATGATCTCGGTCTCGCGGGCCTCCATCAACTTGGAGCGGGCGCTCTCCAGCTCAGCGACCTTAAGCAAGCGTCGGTGTTCGGAAGTAAGCTGCATATTGACAATCTTTTCCGCGGGATAGGAGGAGAGTGCGTTGAAAAGAAGCCTCGCCCACTCCGATGTGGCCGCCACAACAATACCAACTAGTAGTGGGAACAACACAAGCCTGTACGCGGACGTAGCGCTATCGAAAGCGGCGATTCGCTCGATTGGGGTGCCGTCAGTCAGGCAGAGAAGAAATATGGACTTCCAATTGAACCCCACAAATGCAAGTGCTGCGTAGCCGAAGTAGGGGGCGCGCAAACGAATTTTAGTTGCATCAATTACGTCGCTGATTATCAATTTTTTCTATCCTTGTGTGGGCTATCTCAATGATCAGGCCCGCATCATGGAAACGCAGAGTATCATCAAGTAAAACATGAGAATCCATCCCCTCCTCGCGGGGGGGGGCGGACGGCGAGAGTATCGCCGCAAATCTTGCTAGGGGTTCTATGGTGCTGGGGCAAAGTTTATCTAAGTGGCCACCCCTGCCACTCACCAAGGACATAAAGCTCGATGCCGTTCAAGTAAACGGCGATCCGGTTCAAGCGCAGCGACCGCTGGTAAACCCATCGGTGCCCCATGCCTAACCCCATACCCGGTCTCCCGTAGTTGCGGAGCCACGCAGATCTCCATGGTTTTGGCATCTACACTGATCAACTGAAGATCAAACAAGGTGTGCACGTCAGACCGAAGCAGCAGCCCGTTAGGCACAACATTTGTATCCTTCCCAAGATAGGGGTAGATATGCGCGGCCTCCAGCACGTCAACAACACCCCAACCGGTCATAGCACACCGCCCGTCATACGCTTCCAGCAGGGCACTACGGAACTTAGCCTGCCCCTGACGCCGCACGATGCTGGCGTACACCCGCTTTCTTTGGTCTTCAACGCTGTCAGGTGAGAAGGCACCAGCTTCCTCCGCCAACTCTCGCTCCATCCTGAGCTCAGTCAACACGGGCCCAGAAACAACAGTGGGCACCCCGCCACCAAGAAGCTTAATCAGCTGCCCAGTGACCGCGGCCCCAACGTTCCGCGCCGGGCGTAAGCCCTGGAGCCAAGGCAGCCCCAACTGCTCCAGCACATGCGAGATGTTCTGCATCCGGTACTCCCAAGCCTTGGGAGTACGACCGTGCGCAGTAGCCAGCTGCCGATACAGCTCCGCCTTATTGGGCTTCTGCCCCTGCGCCTCTGCGTTCTGCAGGGCCCGATACGCGTCTACCGCAGCGGCCAACTGATCTGAAGTCCATTCATCCACGTCTGCTTCCTCGCCCTATGCGAACCGCGGGTCCCATAGGGCGAAAGTATGCCGTAGACGACACTACTTAGCGCAATTGGCCTCAGCTAGCCAACCTCAACCGATACACCGGCCAAACCCGATCCCTCCGACAAAGATCAAAGTCCTCCCCATACGCCACCGCCGCCTCCCCGGCAGGCATCTCGCAATACCACCCCAACTCTTCCCGATCCATCCCCGCATCCGCGTGGTCAATCGCAAACAAGGCCAAAAGCGCCTCGTCGAACGCGGCCAGCCACTCCGAGTCAATCTGCATTTTTCGTCCGTCTCCTACGAGGGAGGGGCATGATCTGTGCACTGCGTCCCATATCCTGCGACTGAAACGGGTCACCTGCGACAGCCATTTGTCGTTTCCGAAATATCACCCTAAGTCAATGATTTTGCTGGGGTACTTTTCCAGATCGTAATCCGCCAAGGTACATGGACGGAGCGTGGAACCTCCCAAGAACGAACAATGATGGACGTAGGCCCGAGGTCGGGAGGGTGGTTAATACAACACCCTCTTCCTCCGGGGGAAATACGCCACGCCGTTTCGTTCTTGGCGGTTCCAACCTCCCGACCACCCCTCGCCACCTCCGGCGAGGGGGGCCTACACCATGAGGCTGTCCATCATGCAAAAGATCTGGCCCGAAACACCCAACCCCGAACGCGATCCGGCCGCTATGGAACCGGAATCCGAAACCCCAACCTCACCACCCCAGACCGCCGCCTCCGCCGGCGGCTCCGAGCCCCCCAATCCCCCGCCCGCCAACGACGACGAACACGACGACTACGTCCCGTTCTTCCTCACCCGCGGCCACTGGCTGCGCCACATCGGGCTGGGCAAGGGCACCACGCTCCGGTTCGAGTGGACCGGCGAACAGCTCATCATCACCCCGCGCTACCCGCCGGGCTTCCGCACCCTGCACATGCCCACCACGCTGGAACGCGAGGTCCACTACAGCCAGGTGCAGGCCTACGCCCACCACCCCGCGCCGAAGGGGTTCACGCCATGACCATGACCAAGCCGTCGTACATGCGGTTCAAGGTGGAAGACGACCTGCGCTGCCGCTTCAAGGGCTCGGCCATGCGGGCGCACTACTACCCGGCCGAGGCCATTCGCTTGTTCATGGAGCGGTTCGTGGAGCTGGAATACGACCCGCATGCGGTGGACCTTACCTGCTTCAGTGATGCGGTGGATCGGGCGGCGCTGAAGGTGCGCAAGGAGATGCCGCCGGTGGAGCCGAGAGAGCCGGAGTTTGGCGAGGAAGATGAGGTGCAGCGGGCCCGGCGGGAAGGGTGGGCGAGTTCCCGGTTTGGGCGCGAGTAAACGGTTGGTTGGTTGATCCGTGCGTGCCACGCCGGGCGTGGCACCAACGTTGTGGAGGCTTTCATGAACATCATTATTCCCCTGCGTTCTGCGCGGGCTGGGTGCCTGCGTGCCGTGCGCGGCGTGTTGCGCACGCCGGAGGACCTGGACGCGCTGGTGCAGCGCCAGTACGGCTGGCACAACGCCACCCATGGCAACCGCAGGAGGCACCACCATGCTGCGCAGTGAGGAAGTGCCGCCGCTGCACCCCGGCACCATACTGTCCGAAGACTTCATGGTGCCGATGCGGCTTTCCGGCCGCGCATTGGCGTGCGCGCTGAACGTGTCCCACACCCGCATTGCCAGCATCATGCGTGGCACCGCGGCCATCACCGCCGATACCGCGCTGCGCCTGGGGCACTACTTCAACACCTCGCCGTGGTTCTGGATGAACCTGCAGGTGCGGTTTGATCTGGAAATGGCCGAGCGCGAACGGCCGCATCCCACCGCCGGCATCTGCCCGGCCGCCAGCGACCCCGAAATAGGGTGGTGGACCGGCAACGATGTCGGGGAGGGGCACTGATGGTGATCAGGCGCTTTCGCCGGATGATCGCCGGGCGCGTGCGGCCGATTCCGCAGCCGGGCGAGCGGGCGCGGTTGGTGCTGCCGCCGCTGCCCGCGCGGTTGGCGGATCAGCTGAAGGATTACCCGCTGCATGTGGAGCAGCTGCAGCTGGCGTTGCAGGGCGTGGCGATGGCGCGCGGCACGCGGCTGCCGCGGATAGAGATGGCGATGTGGGTGCTGGAGGATCGGGTAGGGCGGTTTCTGGCGGAGGCAAGACGGGAGCTGGATGCGGCGCGATGCAGTGGGAATGCGGAGCGGTTTGCGGCGGCGCAGAAGATGGAGAAGGTGATGTTTACGTTGCGGTTGCGGCACCAGTGGTTGCGGGATGACGGGTTTGTGGGGTATTTCCGGGATTTGCGG
>JAEXNZ010000161.1 GCA_023439425.1 Pseudomonadota bacterium | reverse complement strand
GACCTGCGCGCTGATCAAAGGCAACCAGCTGTTCAAGTCCACGCCGGTGATCATGCTGTCCTCCAAGGACGGCCTGTTCGACAAGGCACGTGGGCGCATCGTGGGCTCGGAGCAGTACCTGACCAAGCCTTTCACGCGGGAAGAACTGCTGGGTGCCATCCGCACATACGTAAACGCCTGACCAGGGGGGAAAGGCACAATGGCTCGTATCGTTCTGATCGAGGATTCACCGACTGACCAGGCGGTGTTCATGCAATGGCTGGCCAAGGCCGGGCACGAAGTGCTCGTGGCCAACAATGCCGAAGAAGGCCTTGAGCTGGTGCGCACACACGCGCCGCATCTGGTGCTGATGGACGTGGTCCTGCCCGGCATGAGTGGCTTCCAGGCCACCCGGGCGCTGAACCGCGACCAGGCCACCAAGGACATCCCGGTGATCATTGTCAGTACCAAGAACATGGAAACCGACAGGGCTTGGGGTCTACGTCAAGGGGCCAGCGACTACATGGTCAAGCCGCCGAGCGAACAGCAACTGCTGGCGCGGATCGATGAACTGGTGGCGGTGCCCTGATGCGCTCTCCCTTCGACATTCTTGAAGCCTACGAACGACGCAGCCTGGCACATGCGGTGCAGCTGCCTGAGCGTCAGTTCGCCCAGGACCTGTGGCGTGGCGTGGGTTACCGCGTCGGCAGCCGCCGGCTGGTTTCGGACTTCCGCGAGGTGGTGGAAATCGTGCCGATGCCGCCGGTCACCCCGGTGCCGGGGGCGCATCCGTGGCTGCTCGGTGTCGGCAACCTGCGTGGCAACCTGTTCCCGGTGGTGGACCTGCGCTGCTTCCTGGAAGGTGAGCGCACCACCCAGCAGGAAGGCCAGCGCGTGCTGATCATGCGCCAAGCTGGCGGCGACGTCGCGCTGACCATCGATGAACTGTTCGGCCAGCGCAGCTTCGACCAGGACCAGGTCACCGCCATCGGTGACCTCGCTGCCGGTCGCTACGCCCATTTCGTGGATCGTGCGTTCCACAGCGACGGTCATGACTGGGGCGTGTTCTCGCTGTCCCTGTTGTCGCGTACCCCCGAATTCAGGCAGGCCGCGCCCTGATCGCTGCTGCCTTCCTCACTGCATTGAAGATCGAGGTTGAACGATGAGTACTTCTTCGGAAACCGCCAAGGCCGGCAAACTGGGCTCGGTAGGAACCAATTTCTGGTTGGGTCTGCTGGCCCTGTCGATGATCGCCTTCGGTGTGAACACCGGTGTGGCGACTTGGCAGGGCAGCCGCCTGGCCGGTGCCAGCACTGGCGCAGCCGATCTCCAGGTGCTCTCGCAGCAGCTGGCCAACCAGGGCCGTGAAGCGGTCTCGGGTAACGCGCAGGCGTTCACCGCCTTCAAGGACACCAAGTCGCGCATTGAAAGCACGGTCAGCAGCCTGCAGGGGCGCTACGGCACGGTGACCACGGTGGCCGGTCCGCTGAACCAGCTGACGCAGACCTGGGAGCCGCTGGGCAAGAGTGCCTCGCAGCTGGTGGCCAGCGAGCCGGCAGTGCTGGCCCTGGCCGGCAACGCCAACAACTTCGTTAACGGCGTGCCGGCACTGCAGGCGCAGCTGAACGAAGTGGTCCGCGCGATGTCCGCCAGCGGTGCGCCCGCTTCGCAGGTGTACAACGCACTGCAGCAGGTGGTGGTGATCGGCTCGATGGCCCGCCGCGTGACCGAAATGCGCGCAGGCGGCACCAACGCTGCCGCCGCCGGTGACGCGCTGGCGCGCGACTCGGTGGTGTTCACCCAGGTGCTGGACGCGCTGCGCAACGGCAATGATGAACTCGGCATCGCGCCGGTCCGCAACGCCGCTGCACTGGCCGCGCTGGAGCAGTCGCAGAAGCAGTGGGACACCATGAAGCAGGACGCCGACGCAATCCTGGCCAGCTCGCGCCAGTTGTTCTCGGCACAGTCTTCAGCCGCAGCCCTGACCGCGGGCTCGACCAAGATGCTGGACGACAGCAAGAAGCTGTTCGACGCCTTCTCCTCGTTCGGCTCGGTGCGCGACACCCGTCTGTTCCCGAATTTCTGGCTGGGCGTGGTGTCCGGTGCGCTGTCGCTGATCGCCATCATCGGCTTCGTCAGCAGCTCGGTGCGCAGCCGCTCGCGCGAGCAGGAACTGCGTTACCAGACCCAGGTGGAATTCAACAGCCGCAACCAGCAGGCGATCATGCGGCTGCTGGACGAAATCAGCTCGCTGGGTGAAGGCGACCTGACCGTGAAGGCCTCGGTGACCGAGGACATGACCGGCGCGATTGCCGACGCAATCAACTACGCCGTGGACGAGCTGCGCCACCTGGTAACGACCATCAACGACACCTCGGCCAAGGTCGCCGTGTCGACCCAGGAAACCCAGGCCACTGCCATGCAGCTGGCCGAAGCGGCCGGCCACCAGGCCAACCAGATCACCTCGGCGGCGGACCGCATCGGCGAAATCGCGTCGAGCATTGAACAGGTGTCGCGCAACTCGGCCGAATCGGCCGACGTGGCACAGCGCTCGGTGGTCATCGCCGCCGAGGGTGCCGGCGTGGTGCGTGAAACCATCCAGGGCATGGACCAGATCCGCGACCAGATCCAGGAAACGTCCAAGCGCATCAAGCGCCTGGGCGAGTCGTCGCAGGAAATCGGCTCGATCGTGGAACTGATCAACGACATTTCCGAGCAGACCAACATCCTGGCACTGAACGCGGCCGTGCAGGCCGCCTCGGCCGGTGAAGCCGGTCGCGGTTTCGCGGTCGTGGCCGACGAAGTGCAGCGCCTGGCAGAACGCACCTCCGGCGCGACCCGACGCATCGAGAACCTTGTGGTGGCCATTCAGGCCGATACCAACGAAGCGGTCAGCTCGATGGAGCAGACCACCGCCGAAGTGGTGTCCGGTGCGCGCCTGGCCGAAGACGCCGGTACCGCACTGACCGAAATTGAACGCGTGTCCAACGCGCTCAACAACCTCATTAAAAACATCTCCATCGCCGCCCAGCAGCAGTCGTCGGCCGCATCGGACATCACCCGCACCATGGGCGTGATCCGTCAGATTACCGGCCAGACCTCGCAGGGTGCGGGACAGACCGCCGAGTCGATCGGTCATTTGGCACAGCTGGCGGCCGACCTGCGCCGCTCGGTTGCCGACTTCAAGCTGCCGGCGTGACCCGCAGGCAGCGCGAAGAGGGAAGGAATCAGCAGATGATGCATCGCGAGAATTCACAGCACGACATGCGCGCCCACCTGCCGGGAGAACCGGCATGAGCACGCTGCGCGATGCCATGAGCCACGCCGCTCTGGGCTGGGTCAAGCCGGAGCTGGACGAGACCCTGCGCCAGGTGCGCAACGAGGTCGAATACTTCGTGGAAGACCCGGCGGACGGAAGCCGCATGCGCTTCTGCGCCGGTTACCTGCACCAGGTGCAGGGCACGCTGCGCATGGTGGAGCTGTATGCCCCGGCCATGGTCGCCGAGGAAATGGAGCAGCTGGCCAACGCCGTTGGTGCGGGCCAGGTGCCGGACCGTGACGAAGCCTGCGCCACCCTGATGCGCGGCAGCGTGCTGCTGCCCGATTACCTGGAGCGCCTGCAGAACGGTCACCGCGATATTCCGATCGTGCTGCTGCCGCTGCTCAACGAGATCCGCGCCGCGCGTGGCGCGCCGGGCATCAATGAAAGCGTGCTGTTCGCGTTCGCTCCGGAAAGCGCCAGTGCCACCGAAGCCGAGCTCGACCACGCGCGCGGCAGCCTGAGCGGGCGCAACCGCGAGCTGCTTGACACCGTCGGCAACGCGGTCAAGGAAGAGCTGCTGCGCATCAAGGATGCGCTGGACCTGCATCTGCGCACCGGCGGCGAGCCGGGCCAGCTGCAGACCCAGGTCAACGAACTGGGCGCCGTGGCTGACACCCTGGGCATGATGGGCCTGGGCGTGGCCCGTGGCGTGGTCGTGCAGCAGCGCGATGCGCTGACCAGCGTGGTCCAGGGCGAACAGCAGATTGACGAAGGCATGCTGCTGGATATCGCCGGCGCACTGCTGTACGTGGACGCTTCGCTGGACGACCAGGTCGCGCACCTGGGAGCCAGCGGCAGCGGCGAAGAAGATCCGAGCGCGGTGGAAGGCCGCCGCACGCTGGAAGTGCTGGCGCATGAGGCGATTGCCAATTTCGCGGCTGCCCGTGAGCATTTCGTCGCCTTCATTGAAACCAACTGGAACCACCAGCAGCTGGACGAAGTGCCGCGCCTGCTCGGCGAAGTTGCCGGCGCGCTGCGCATGCTGGATCTGCCGCTGCCGGCCGACTACCTGCAGGGTGTACGTCAGTACATCGCAGTGGAACTGATCGGCCGCCAGCGCGTGCCCAGCGGTCGTCAGCTGGACACGCTGGCCGACGCCATGGCCAGCCTGGAGTACTACCTCGAGGCATTGCGCGAGCGTCGCCCGGGTCGCGAAGACATTCTGGACATCACCCGCACCAGCCTGGAAACGCTCCGTTACTGGCCGCTGCCCGCTGAGCAGCAGGCCGCCGTCGAAGCGGAAGCGCCGGTGCTGGCGGTCACGCCGGAGCCGATTGCGCCGTTCGCCCCGGTCGCGCTCGAGCCGGTGCCGGTCGAGGTCACCCCGGCCGCACCTGCGCCCGGCGAGGTTGCGTCGGCACCGCTTCCGGACTTCACCTTTGACCCGGCACCTGCAGCGGTTACGCCGGACGTGGCTGAGCCGGCCGTGGTTGCCCCGGTCGCCGAAACACCCACTGCACGCGTTCTGCCGCCGCTGGTGTTTGAAGCCTCTACCGCTCCGGTGGCAGCCGACGCGCCGAAGTGGACGCTCGCGCATGAAGATCGCAGCGAAGCGGTGGCCGCTGAAACGCCGCACGATGAAGTGGCTCCCACCTTTGCCAGCTTCGATCCGGTGCAGGCCGAGGGCGAAGACACCACCGGTCGCTGGGACGGCACTGCGCTGGACATCGCGCCGATCTCGCTGGACGGCTTCGATGCCGAAGCGGGCATTGAAGCGGACCTCGACGCTGTGGCCCCGTCGCCCATCACCGCCGGTTCGGCATTTGACCCGGTGGCTGCGGAAAGCGACTCGCTGGAGCTGCACGACGAACCCATTGAATTCACCGTCGATGACGCGCTTCACAATGCCGGCGACGTGCTGTCGCTGAATGTGGACGACGCAGTCGAGCCGGGCACGACCGTCGACGTGGAAGCGCTGCCGGCGTTCCTGCAGGGCGATGCAGCACTTGAGGACGTGCCGGCCGCCGCCGAACCGGTGGCCGAGTCTTCGTCGGCACCGGTTGCCAATGTGCAGGAAGCCGTGATCGGCAAGATCGAGCTGGATGACGAGTCAGCCCGCTTCCTGGCCGAGCTGGACGCCGCTGCGGCGCAGTTCAGTACGGCCCCGGCAGCGCCGGAGCCGACCGATACAGCATCCACCGAAATCACCGTCGACGCGGTCGACAGCATCGAAGCGGGTTTCGAGGACGATGGCGAGAACATCGACCAGGACATCCGCGACGTCTTCATCGAAGAGTTCGACGAGGAACTGGTCAACCTGGGCAACCTGTTGCCGGTCTGGCGCGCCGCGCCCGACAACATGGACCGCCTGCGTCCGATCCGTCGCGTCTTCCACACCCTGAAGGGCAGTGGGCGACTGGTCGGTGCGCGTACGCTCGGAGAATTCAGCTGGAAGATCGAGGGCATGCTCAACCGCGTGCTCGATGGCACCCGCCCGGCGTCGCCGGCTGTGGTCGCCATGGTCACCCAGGCTTACGAAGTGCTGCCGCAGCTGAATGCCGCGCTGCGCGATGGCAGCCGTGTGCACGCCGATCTGCAGGCCATGCAGGGAATCGCTGATCGTGTTGCTGCGGGCGAGGAAACCTTCCATGTGCCGCTGCAGCGTCCGGCGGCCGCCCCCGTTGCGCCGGTCGAAGCGGCGGCAGCGATCGAGCCGGTGGTCGATCCGGTAGTCGAAGCGGCTTTCGCCGAAGGAGCTGTCGCCGAAGACGTGTTGACCGGCACCCCGGCCAACATCGACGACGTGCTGCGCGAGATCCTCGAAGCCGAAGTCGAAACCCATCACGGTACCTTGCAGACCTGGTTGCAGCAGGCCAAGGTCAGCCCGCAGCCGGTCACCGACGCGCTGCTGCGCGCCGTGCACACCATGAACGGTGCGTTCGCGATGACCGACGTGCCGGAGATCACCGCGGTCACCGGTGCCGCCGAAAGCTTCATCAAGCGTTCGCTGGCTGCTGATGTACTGCCCGATGCCGAAGGCGTCGCCGCGCTTGATGCCGCTGCCGCGGCCATCCGCACCACCATGGAAGCACTGCAGGCTCCGGCTCCGCGCATTCCCGCGCAGGCCGAACTTGCCGCGCGCCTGCAGGCACTGGCGGAAACCCTGCCCGAAGCACGCTGGCCGGCGCTGGTCGCCGACGAGCTTGACGCAGGCGATCTGGACGATGACGCCGACGACGCGATCGCGGCCGAGCCGACGTCCGCAGTCAGCCTGCGGGACGCGCAGGATGCCACTGCCCAGGAGCTGGCGGCGCTGGCCGCGCAGTTCGACGTGCGGGACGGTCTGGCCACGTTGGACGACACCAGCGCGCCGGAACTGCAGCAGGCCATTATCGAAATCGACGCGCTGAGCGTGGTCGAGTTCGACGCCGTTCCGGCCCAGGACATCCCGGCAGCTGAAGAGACACTGGCGGCGCAGGAACTGACCGGCAGCGATGACCTGTCGGCCTACTTCGACGCCGACCTGCCGGTCGGCCTCGATGTGGTCGAGGTGGAAGCGACCGCCGTTGAAGACATCAACGCTGATGCACCGGTTGCCCCGGTCTCCGAAGCCGGTCTGGAAGCGGTGGAACTCACCGGTGCCGAAGATCTGTCGCAGTACTTCGACCCGGGTATGGTCACCGAATCGGTGGAGGACGCGACCGACGCACTCGACGAGGTGCTGCCGCCGGTTCCCGCGTTCGGCGAGCCGGTCGATCTGCAGCAGGCGCTGGACGATGGCCTGACCGTGATCGACGGCGAGACCAGCGAGGCGGCCGACGGCCTGCTTGCGGTGGACGCCACGCTGGCGGGCCAGAACGACAGCGACGCCTTCGCCGGTGTTGAAGCCGGTGCGCAGAACGACGCCGCACCGCTGTTCGAACTGGAAGAGGCACCGCTGGTGACAACGGTCGTCAGCGATCCAGATCACGACGATGTCCTGGAAGACCAGGCCAACGTCGAGCCGCTCGACTTCAGCCAGCTCGACCGCGAGCTGGTCGACATCTTCGTCGAAGAAGGCAAGGACCTGCTGGACCACTGCGACGGCCTGATCAGCGAGCTGCGCGATGCGCCGGAGGACCGCGAAGTGGTGGCCGGGCTGCAGCGTGACCTGCACACCCTGAAGGGTGGTGCACGCATGGCCGGCATCAACGCCATCGGCGACCTGGGCCACAGCATCGAGTCGCTGCTGGAAGTCGTCGCAGCCAACCGTACCGACATTGATCGCGCCGACGTCAAACTGCTGGAGCGCGGTTTCGATCGCCTGCACCAGATGCTGACCCGCACCGGCAACCACCAGGCGGTCGCCATGCCGGTCGACCTGATCAACGCCTTCGAACAGCGCACCCTGGGGCGTGTCGAAGGCGTCGAAGCCGAGATCGAGAGCGTGGACACCGCGCCGGTCGCTACGAGTGTGGTGGAAACCACGGTCGACGACGCTGTGCCGTCGGATTCGATCGACGATACGGTGCAGATCGATGTAGCCCCGGTCGAGGACGTCGTGCCGGAAACGGCAGCGATTGAGACGAGCGTGGAAGCGCCGGCTATCGAAGCGCCTGCCGTCGAGGCAACTGTCGAAGCGCCTGCCGCGCAGGATTCGGCACCGGCCGAAGACGTGCCGGCTGCAGTTGAAGTGGTAGACGCGCCAGCACCGGTGCAGGCACCGGTCGAAACCGTTGCCGCGGCTCCGGTTGCCCCCATCGTGGTCGAACGCCCTGCGCCGCTGGCCGAGCTGGCTCCGCTGTCGGCTCCGGTGCAGCTCGAAGTGGCCGCCGATGATGACATGCTCGCTCGTCCGCAGCAGGAACAGGTGCGCGTGCGCGCCGACCTGCTGGACCGCCTGGTCAACCATGCCGGTGAAGTGGCGATCT
>JAEXNZ010000076.1 GCA_023439425.1 Pseudomonadota bacterium | reverse complement strand
CTATCTGATCGACGAAGTGCACATGCTGTCCAAGGCGGCGTTCAATGCGCTGCTGAAGACGCTGGAAGAGCCGCCTGAACACGTGAAGTTCCTGCTGGCCACCACTGACCCGCAGAAGCTGCCGGTGACGGTGCTGTCGCGCTGCCTGCAGTTCAACCTGAAGCGGCTGGACGAAGAGCAGATCCAGGGCCAGATGACCCGCATTCTGGCTGCCGAAGAGATCGAGGCCGATCCCAGCGCCATCGTGCAACTGGCCAAGGCCGCCGACGGCAGCCTGCGTGACGGCCTGTCGCTGCTGGACCAGGCCATTGCCTACGCCGGCGGCGCGCTGCGCGACGACGTGGTGCGCACCATGCTGGGTACGGTCGACCGCACCCAGGTCGCGGCCATGCTGGATGCGCTGGCCGAAGGTGACGGTGCACGCCTGCTGCAGGTGGTGGCCGCGCTGGCCGAGTTCTCGCCGGACTGGAGCGGGGTGCTGGAAGCACTGGCCGAAGGCCTGCACCGCATCCAGGTGCAGCAGCTGGTGCCCGGTGCTGCCGCCGATGGCGAAGGCATCGATGCAGTGGGCTTTGCCCAGCGCCTCCGCCCGGAAGTGGTGCAGCTCTGGTATCAGATGGCACTGAGCGGCCGCCGTGACCTGTATCTGGCTCCCAGCCCGCGCGCGGGCTTTGAGATGGCGGTGCTGCGCATGCTGGCGTTCCGGCCGGCGGCAGCGGTGCCGCCGGTTCCCCGCGATGCCGGCAACGACACGGAGGTGGTTCCGGGCCCGGGAAACGTAGCTAGCGACGGCATGGCCGCCGCGCCGGTCGCTGCACCTGTGGCAGCGCCGGTTGCCGCGCCTGCTCCTTTGGCCGCCACCGTCGCACCGACCGTCGCCGAGCCGCCGAAGGCAGCGGAACCGCCGGTCCAGACCGCGCCGAAACCGTCATTACCGCCTGAACCGGCCCCCGCCCACGACCCACCGCCATGGGCGCAGGGCGGGGTAGAGGACCGCGACGAGGCCCTGGCCGCCGAAATGGCCGGTCCCGATGCGGCGATGGTGCCGCCGTGGGAAGAACCCGTACGTCCGGCCGCGCGCCCGCAAGGCATCGCCATCGCGCCGGCACCGCTGTCCGCCCCGCCGGCCGCTGCGGCTGAACCAGCACCCGGTGTGCCATCCAGCGAAGGCGTGGCCCTGGATACGGCCGATGCCTGGCTGCAGCTGGTGGCACAGAGCGAGCTCAGTGGCCCGTCGCGGCAGCTGGCCGCGCACGCGGCCTTCATCAGTTTTCAACGCGGCGTCTTGAAACTGGCGGTATCGCCCGGATTTGAGTACCTGTGTTCAGACCGCTCGTTGGCGGCCCTGACCGACGCACTGTCCGGTCCGCTGGGGCTTGCCCCGCGGATCGTGATCGAGCACGGCGAGGCCGAAGCCGAAACGCTGCACCAGCGTTCCGACCGCCAGCGCGGCGAACGTCAGCAGGCGGCCGAAACCGCCTTCATGGCCGACCCCAACGTGCAGGTGCTCATCCAACAGCACGGCGCGCGGGTGGTGGCCGATTCCATCCGTCCCATTGAAGAGTAAAGAATCATGCGCGGCAACATCGCCCAACTGATGCAACAGGCCCAGAAGATGCAGGAAAACCTGCAGAAGGCCCAGGAAGATCTGGCCAAGCTGGAAGTGACCGGCAGCGCCGGCGGCGGCATGGTCAACGTCACCCTCACCGGTGCCAAGGAGTGCCGCAAGGTGCGCATCGACCCATCCATCCTCAGCGACGCGGAAATGCTGGAAGACCTGGTCGCAGCCGCCTTCAACGATGCCTCCAACAAGATCGACGCCGAATCCAAGACCCGCATGGGCTCGGCCACGGCCGGCATGCAGCTGCCCCCGGGCATGAAGCTGCCGTTCTAACCGTGAGCCTGCCCCTGCTCGAACAGCTGATCGACGCTTTCCGCATCCTGCCGGGCGTCGGCCAGAAGACCGCCCAGCGCATGGCCTACCACGTGCTGGAGCGCGAGCGCGAAGGGGCGCAGAAGCTGGCTGAGGTGCTGGCCAAGGCGATTGAACGCATTGGCCATTGCACGCAATGCCGAGACTTCAGCGAAACCGAGGTGTGCGCGGTGTGCGCCAACAGCAGCCGCGAACGCGCGCAGCTGTGCGTGGTGGAATCGCCAGCCGACCGGCTGGCAATTGAAAGCGCCACCGGTTTCCGTGGCGTTTACTACGTGCTGCAGGGACGGCTTTCGCCGCTGGATGGCATCGGCCCACGCGAACTGGGCCTGGATGCGCTGAGCACCCGCCTGCAGCAGGGCGAAGTGCAGGAGCTGATCATCGCCACCAGCGCCACCGTGGAAGGCGAGGCTACCGCGCACTACTTGGCGCAATTGGCCCGTGCGCACAACGTGCGGCCCAGTCGTCTGGCCCAGGGTCTGCCGTTGGGCGGCGAGCTGGAGTACGTTGACCGCGGCACGCTCTCGCACGCGTTCGGTACCCGCACCGAAGCAACCTGACTTCCCATTGGTGACCCATGACCCAGGAAACGCTGTTCTCCAAGATCATCCGCCGCGAAATTCCGGCCACCATCGTCTACGAGGACGACGAGGTGCTGGGCTTCAAGGACATCGCGCCGCAGGCTCCGGTGCATGTGCTGTTCATTCCCAAGAACCACATCATTCCGACCCTTGATGACCTGACCTCGGATCAGGCGCATCTGATCGGCAAGCTGGCCCTGGCCGCCTCCGAGTATGCGCGCCGGGAAGGCTTTGCGCAGGATGGCTACCGCATCGTCATGAACTGTCGCGAAGACGCCGGGCAGACCGTGTTCCACATTCACATGCATCTGTTGGCCGGTGCGCCGTTGGGACATTTCGGCGCGCCCGGGAAATGAGGCAAAAAAAAACCGCCCCGATGGGCGGTTTTTTGTGTTCCGGGCGACGGTAGGTACCCACCGTTGGT
>JAEXNZ010000520.1 GCA_023439425.1 Pseudomonadota bacterium | reverse complement strand
TCCAGTGACACCAGGGCCATGCCCAACGCGGCTGAATTGAAGGCACCGGCAAACTTTTCCGCCGCCAGATGGGCCTGCTCGCGCACTTCCAGCAGCGGGGTCAGATCCACCGCCATGCCGACGTACCCCATCCGCTGACCGTCGCCGCCATTGAGCGGGCTGATCGACAGCTGCACCTGGCGATGCTCGCCATCCTTGCGCACAAAGGTCCACTGGTGCGACCAGGTGCCGGTAGCCGCGCGCGCGGTCAGCGCCTCGAACACGGTGGGCACGCGACCGTCGGCATCGGCCTCGGGCTGCAGGTAATCGTGCATTTCATGCGGATCGTGGAACAGGCCCGGATTGACCCGGCCAATCACCTCTTCCGGCGTGTAGCCCAGCAATTTCTGCGCGCCACTGTTGAACAGGTTGACCACCCCGTGCACATCGGTCGCGATCACCGCGACTTCATCAGAGGCGTCTACCACGGCCTGCAATCGCTGACGGGTATCGGCGGCGTCCTGGCGGGCGTTCTGCAGGTCGCTCACGTCGGCATGCGCCCCGGCCATGCGCAGCGGTCGGCCCTGCGCGTCCCATTCGTACACCCTGCCCCGGTCCTGCACCCAGATCCAGCGCCCATCCTTGTGTCGCATCCGGCACAGGCTTTCGTACTGCGCGGTGCGCCCCGCCAAGTGCTCCCGCAGCAGCGCATTGGACTGCGCCACGTCGTCGGGATGCGCCAGCTGCAGGAAGGTGTCCGCCGTGATGGGAGCCAGCTCCTCACGGGTGTAACCGACGATCTGCGCCCAGCGCTCGTTGACCTGCATCTGGTCGGTGCGGCAGTTCCATTCCCAACTGCCCATGCCGGTGCCGTCGATGATCATTTCCAGCCGACGGCGTTCCTCGGCCTCCGCCTGCAGGGCAGCCTGCGCATCCAACAAGGCGGCCTGCGGCGTCACGCGCGCGCCACCGTGCAGGCGCGGCTTCCCGCCCCACCCTCGACCGGACTGCACTGCCGTGCCTGCTGTTCTGTCATCTGGCCCCTCCGCCAGTTCGCAGCGTACAGGGATTGAATGCAAAGCGTGATCAAACTTCTGTCAACGCGCCTCCGCAAACGACACAGGCCGCCCCGAAGGCGGCCTGTGATCAGGACAAACGCGGGTTCAGTTACCGCGTTTGGCCCGGGCAAACGCGTCAGCCAGCGCGTTGTTGGCGGGGGGTGCCGAGGTGCCCGGGCGCGGGCCGCCGCCCTGCGGACGCCCTCCAGGACGCGGGCCGCCACCGTCGCGACGACCGCCACCACCGGTCGGCCGTGCATCACGTTCGACCGGAGCCTTGGCCGGTGCCGGGCTGTCCTCCAGACGACGGGTCAAGGCGATGCGCTTGCGCGCCACATCCACTTCCAGCACCTTGACCTTGACGATGTCGCCGGCCTTGACCACGTCGCGCGGGTCTTTGACGTAGGTGTCGGACAACGCCGAAATGTGGATCAGGCCATCCTGGTGCACGCCAATGTCGACGAACGCACCGAACGCGGCGACGTTGCTGACCACGCCTTCCAGCACCATGCCCGGGCGCAGGTCCTTGATCTCTTCCACGCCGTCGGCGAAGCGCGCCGCCTTGAACTCCGGGCGCGGGTCACGGCCGGGCTTTTCCAGTTCCTTCAGGATGTCGCGCACGGTCGGCACACCAAAGGTTTCATCGGTGAACTGCTCGGCCTTCAACCCGCGCAGGAAGCTGCCATCACCGATCAGCGCCTTGATCGGGCGTGCGGTGACAGCGACGATGCGCTCCACCACCGGATACGCTTCCGGGTGCACCGACGAGGCATCCAGCGGCTGGTCGCCATCGGCAATGCGCAGGAAGCCCGCGCATTGTTCAAAGGTCTTGTCGCCCAGGCGCGGCACCTTCAGCAGGTCCTTGCGACGCTTGAACGGCCCGTTCTCGTCGCGGTGGCGCACGATGTTCTCGGCCACGGTGGAGGACAGGCCGGACACGCGCGACAGCAGCGCCGCCGAGGCAGTGTTGACGAACACGCCCACCGCATTCACGCAGTCTTCCACGCGCGCATCCAGCGCGCGCGCCAGGCGGTACTGGTCGACGTCATGCTGGTACTGGCCCACACCGATGGCCTTCGGCTCGATCTTGACCAGTTCAGCCAGCGGATCCTGCAGGCGACGCGCGATCGACACGGCACCGCGCAGCGACACGTCCAGGCCCGGGAACTCCTTGGCAGCGAATTCGGAGGCAGAGTACACCGAGGCTCCCGCTTCGCTGACCACGATTTTCTGCAGTTTGGCTTCGCCCAGCAGCTTGATCGCTTCACCGGCCAGTTTGTCGGTTTCACGGCTGGCGGTGCCGTTGCCGATCGCGATCAGGTCGACGTTGTGCTTGGCGCACAGATGCTTGATCGTCTGCAGCGACTGCTCCCACTGACGCTTGGGCTCATGCGGGTAGATGGTGTCGGTCGCGACCAGCTTGCCGGTGGCATCGACTACGGCGATCTTGCAGCCGGTGCGGATACCCGGGTCCAAGCCGAGCACGGCCTTCGGCCCGGCCGGTGCTGCCAGCAGCAGGTCCTTGAGGTTGTCGCCGAACACCGAGATCGCCTCGGCTTCGGCCTTTTCCCGGGCCTGGTTGAACAGGTCCAACAGCAGATGCATGTGCAGCTTGGCGCGCCAGGTCAGTCGACAGGCATCCAGCAGCCAGCGGTCGCCGGGGCGGCCGGCATCGCGGATGCCGGCGTTGAAGGCCACGCGGCCTTCGGCATATACGTGCCCAGCTTCGGCATCGCTGCCCGGGTCGAGCTCCAGGAACAGAATCTCCTCGCGGCGTGCGCGGAACAGCGCCAACAGGCGGTGCGAGGGAATCTTCGCCAGCGATTCTGCATGCTCGAAGTAGTCGCGGTACTTGGCCCCCTGCTCTTCCTTGCCTTCGGCCACGCGAGCGCGGATCACCCCGTGCTCGCCCAGCCAGCCGCGCAGTTCGCCGACCAAGGTGGCGTCTTCGCCCCAGCGCTCCATCAGGATGGCACGGGCCCCTTCCAGCGCGGCCTTGACGTCGGCCACGCCCTTTTCGGCGTCGACGAAGCCGGCGGCAAACTGCTGCGGATCCTGGCTGGGGTCGGCCAGCAGGCCGTCCGCCAGCGGTTCCAGCCCGGCTTCACGGGCAATCTGCGCGCGGGTGCGGCGCTTGGGCTTGTACGGCAGATACAGATCTTCCAGGCGCGATTTGGTGTCCGCACCGAGGATCTCCGCGCGCAGCTCGTCGCTCAGCTGGCCCGGCTCGTCAATGCTGGCCAGCACCGCCGCGCGGCGGTCTTCCAGCTCGCGCAGGTAGGTCAGGCGGGTTTCCAGGTTGCGCAGCTGGGTGTCATCCAGGCCACCGGTGACTTCCTTGCGGTAGCGCGCGATGAACGGAACGCTGGCACCTTCGTCCAGCAGCGCGATGGCGGCGCGGGCCTGGGCGGTCTGGGCACCGATCTCATCGGCGATGGTCTGGGCGATCTGCAGGGCGAGCTTGGTATCTGACATTGCTTCCGGCCGGGGCCGCTGTGCGGAAAACCCCGATTGTGGCAATGCGCAGGGCCGGGGGGAACCCGTTGACAGGTGCCGCAGAACCTGTCGAGGACGATTTCACCTGCAATTCACCTACATCGGCGTCCATTACGCACAGCATCGTGTACGCCACGTCGACGGGGACCCTCACGGGTGACGGCGCGGAACTACGTGACGGTGCGGGGGCCGGCAAACGCCGGCAGCCCTGTTGCTTCGGTCAGACCGGTTCTGCGTGCACGGGCGTGCCGCAGCGTCGGCTTGAGTCGCTCACCCCCGTCACGCGCGAGGCTCTCATGAACGCTGCCCCGAACCCGTACTCTGCCAACCCGACCGCTCGTCTGCGGCTGCGAATGCTGTCCCTCGCAATGGCCAGTCTGCCAGGAATGGTGCACGCCGGTGACGTGCCCGCCGGCGGAACCCACACCATCAATGCCGGTGATCCTGTTGAAAGCTGGAACGTGGCCAACGGGGGTAGCCTCATTGTCTCCCCTGGAGCACAAACCAGGGGCATCTTCGCCAATCAACCCGCTCAGATTGCGGTGGCCTCCGGGCGCGTGGAGTCCACTGGTACCGCGATCGCGATAGCGCGCAGCGGCGCTGTGAACATCAGTGCCAACAGCGTCATCCGAGGACAGAACGGTATGTCGCTGATCGCAGATGTGGCCAATGGCATCCAAGTGGACATGGCCGACTCCATGATCGAAGCGAACGATAGCGCGCTGTTTCTGCGCAATGCGTCCGCGCGGCTGACCAATACTAAAACCCAGTCGCCATTGAACGGTGCAATTCTGCAAGGAACCGCAGTGCTTGAGCTTGACCGCAGCCAGATACAAACCAGCGGCACTGCGCTGCTCATCGATGCCTCATCCCAGCCTGGACAGCTGCAGACGATCAACATCCGTAATGAATCGCAGCTTGTAGGCTCAGAACTGCTGCGGGTAGACGCGCCGTCCCAGACCGTGGCCTTCAACGTTGAAGACAGCCAGTTGTCCGGCGACATCTCCGTGATTCAGGATGCCCTTGTCCGAGCCGAACTCAGCAACGCGACCTGGCAAGGCACGGCGAACAACCTCACAACGTTGGCATTGAGGAACGGGGCGCAATGGACGCTGACCGGCGATTCTTCAATTCAGACCTCCACATTCGACGGCGGTTCGATCATCCTCGGTGACGGCGCGCGGTTCAACACATTGAACGTGACCGCCAACCTGCTCAGCACTGCCGTCGGCGGGCACCTGGTGTTCAATACCGTGCTCGGTGGCGACGCCTCCCCAACCGACCGGATCATCGTGGCGAGGATCAACGATGGTGATTTCCGGATATCGGTCAACAACGCAGGGGGCACCGGTGCGGCCACGGTTGAAGGCATCCGACTGATCGAAGCGAATGGAGACTCGCAGGGCCGCTATGTTCTGGAAGGACGTGTAGTGGCAGGCACGCATGAGTATCTGCTGCACAAAGGCGCGGTAAGCAACCCGGACGACGGCCACTGGTATCTTCGGTCAACCGCATCAGATCCTTGCGACATCGATCCTGCCTTGCCGGAATGCCTGCCTGTCGATCCCGATCCTGACCCCGATCCAGAGCCGGTCCTCCGCCCCGAACCCGGCGCTTACCTGGCGAACCAGGCCGCTGCCGCACAGATGTTCAATGTACGTCTCCACGACCGTATGGGTGCACAGGATCGCGCCGTGTGGGCGCGCGTGGGCACGCAGCAGCTGCGCTATGGCGTGGTCGGTCGGCAGTTGCGGGTGAACGGGGATACCCACGTGTTCCAGGCAGGGACCGACTTGTTGCAACTTGGCCAAGGCGACAACCTCCGGATTGGACTGATGGCCGGCAGCGGTCGCAGCGACAACCGCGTCACCTCACGTTTGGATGGCTATCAAGCCAAGGGCCGCGTGACCGGCACCAGCGGCGGCATCTACGCCACCTGGCAGCAGCATCCAGAACAGCGCAGCGGTGCCTGGCTGGACAGCTGGGCCCAGTACGCACGCTTCCGCAACCGCGTGAACGGCGAAGACCTGCCCGAAGAGCGTTATGACAGCCGCCAGGCTGAAGTTTCGCTGGAAGCCGGATACCGCCTGCAACTGGCCGAATGGCCCCGTACGGCGGTGATGCTGGAGCCGCAACTGCAGCTGACCTGGGCCGATGCTCGCCAGAGCGAGCACCGCGAGGCCAACGGCACACGCGTGCGCCGAGCCGATGGCAGTCAACTGGGTACCCGCGCGGGCGTGCGTCTCTCCGGCAGGCCCTTGGCAATAGAAGGCAACCGCGTGGAACCCTTTGCCGAACTGCACTGGTTGCATGGGGGTGACAAGAACGCGATGAACTTCAACGACGAGCGCCTGGAGGGCGCGCTGCCACAGAACCGCTATGAACTGCGTGCCGGCGCTCAGATCCGCTACGCGGGCCGCTGGAGTGCCTGGGGCGACATGGGGGTGCAGCGCGGCCAGGATGGATTCCGCGAGGTCACCGCACAGCTGGGCTTGAGGGCCAACTGGTAGTTTCAAGACAGGTGCCGGCGGTCCGGCACCTGTTTCAACGGTAGTGCTGCGCAGTGCGCTGCTGGACCGCCTCGTCACGCATGCTCTCCAGCGCCATCACCCGCACGCGGCCAATGCCCTGCAGTTCCATGAAACGCTCGGTATAGATTTCCGGCCCCTGCGCGGTGTCGGCCTGGGACTTGCTGAAACCCAGGGGCACCACGCCCTTGTCGCCATCCTTGCTACCACCGACATAAAGAACGATTGCCATGTGATGTGTTTCTCCTGATACGTCTACAACAGCATGCAGCTTACGCCACCCATGCTGAAGATTCGGCGTGCAGCCTAATAACCTTTGTTTGCATGCAGATGACGTCGCGATAGCGACGCTTTACTTACAGGAAATTAACGCCCGGATAACGTCGTGGGCCACCAGCCCTTTCCGGTAAGTGCATAGATGTCCGCCGCGCGCTCGAACGGATTGCGCGCGCTTACCCCGCCACACGCCAGATACACCGGCAGGTAAAGCGGTCCAAGCACCAGATACTGGTAGACATGCGCCCGCTCATGATCGTGCAGGCCGATCACCGGCTCGCTGCACCACCCGGCCTGGTGAGCATAGGTGCGGCACGGCACATCCAGGGTTGGACCGGTATGCAGGACGACGTTGCCGAGGGTAATCGCGCCACCCGGACCCCAGGGGTAATGGCGGAACACGACCGCCAGGTCGCGTCCACTCCAGTAAGGCCGCGCACCGGCGAACAGTCCGGCCAGGCCCCCGAGCAGTCCGACCAGGGTATTGGGCAGCGTCCACAGCGCACCCAGCCCCTGCAGCAGGCGCAGGGCCGCACGCGACAGGCTCAGTCGGCTTCGTTCGGGATGAGCAGCCATAGGATCAGGTAAACCAGAATGCCGGGGAAGGCGGCCGAGGCAATCGACACCACCACGTACAGCACGCGCAGCAGGGTCACGTTCCAACCAAAGCGATGTGCGATGCCGCCCATCACCCCGGCGATCATACGGTCATTGAGCGAGCGCGACAGCGTTCGCGGGGCGGTGTTCATGGGCAGGTCCTCCAACAGTGATTGAAGGCTACGGTAGCGCCCGCCGTGTCTACGGCGTGCGTTGGGGGGTGTGGTTGCCGGGCAAGCCCGGCACTACGTCCGCCCTTGTAGAGCGGGGCTTGCCCCGCTGCGGTTGCCGGGCAAGCCCGGCACTACGTCCGTTCCTGCAGCCATTCGGTGATGGTGGCCGGCACTTCGCGCTGGGCGCGACCGGACACGTAGATACCGATATGACCACCGCGGAAGCTGCTTTCGCTGTAGTCCTTGCTGCCGACCCGACCGCGCAGCGCGCGCGAGGCATCCGGCGGCACCAGGTGGTCCTGCTCGGCGTAGATGTTCAGCACCGGCAACGTCACCTGCGCCAGGTCCACGGTTTCGGTGCCGATTCGAACGCCTTCATGCATCAGCCCGTTGCCCTGGTAGAACTGCTTGATGAAATCGCGGAAGGCCTCGCCGGCCAGGTCAGGCGAATCGAAGATCCACTTTTCCATGCGCAGGAAATCTTCCAGCGCCGCCTTGTCATCGAGGATATCCAGCAGCCCCACATACTTCTGCACATTGAGGCGGAACGGCTTGAGCATCAGGTAGCTGGCGTTCATCAGGTCGGCCGGGATATTGCCCAGCGTATCCACCAGCAGATCCACGTCCACGTGCCGCGCCCAGTGCGAGAGCATGTTGTCGGGCGTGTGGAAATCCACCGGGGTGACCATGGTGATCAGGTTGGCCAGCTTGTGCTGGCGCAGCGCGGCATAGCACAGCGCGAACACGCCACCCTGGCAGATGCCGAGCATGTTGATCGGCTTACCGTCATGGGCCGCGACCAGATGGTCCACTGCGCCATCGACGAAGCGCAGTAGATAGTCTTCCAGGGTCTGGTAGCGCTCGGAGCGGTCCGGGTAGCCCCAGTCCAGCACATATACGTCGTGGCCCAGCGCCAGCAGCCGCTGGACCAGCGAGCGGTCGGCCTGCAGGTCGACCATGTAGGGCCGGTTGACCAGCGCGTACACGATCAGCAGCGGCGTGCGATGGACCGGCGCGTCCTCACCGACGAAGCGATACAGGCGTACCTTGCCGTCGCGCCAGACCTCTTCGCGCGCGGTTGCGCCATAGTCCACGTCGTCCACCGACGGCAGCAGCTTCAGGCCGTCCATCAGCTTGCGCTGCATGGACAGGGTTTCCTGCAGCAGGTCTTCGGCGTTGAAACCGAGGGGCCCTTTCATTGAGTGCGTTTCCGGGCAGTGGATCTGGATTTCGATTCCGATTTGGGTTTCGGTTCCGATTTGGCTTTTGGTTTCGGCTTGACTTTCGGTGCTGGGGCCTGCGCCTGCGCCATGCGGCGCACCAGGCGCTCGAGCTCGGTGATGCGCCGGTGCGCGGCATCCATCTCGGTGCGGGTGGGCAGGCCCAGTGCTTCGCAGAGTCGCTCCACTTCATGCTGCGCCGCCCCGCGCAGGCGCATCTGCGCATTGCCCAGCGACGCATAGACCTGCTGGAACGGTTGGGACAAGGCCACCTTCGCGTAGGCCTCCTCGGCCGCCTCGATCCACAGATCGAACATGGCGCGGGCGCTGGTCAGCTGGTTGCCGGGCTGCTCGTGTTCGGCCAGGCGCTGCTCGAACAAGGCGTAGGCATCGTCCAGCGCCTGTCGGATCTGGTCCACGTAGGCGCGGGCATGTTCCTGGAAATCCTGCTGCGCGCGCATCAGCGCCTGCCAGCGCGCCTGGTGCTCGCGTGCCGGGCCGAATGCCGGGCTCTGCAGCCAGGGTTCCAGGTCTTTCTGCAGCCGCTCCAGCAGGGCCAGCAGATCCGGCCCACCGGCCTGGGTATGACCGCGCGCGCCCTGCAGCATCCACTTCAGCATGCCGTCGCCCTGCCCCTCCACGGCCTGCTTCCAGGCCTGGGCGATGTCGGCGCTGCTGGCGTCCTGGCCGGCAAACTGCGCGGCCACCGCCTGCATGGTGCCGTACCAGCCACCGGCCTGCTCGCGGAAGCGGTGCACGGCGTCTTCGGCCTGACGGTTGCCGGGCGCGTGGCCCGGGGCAGACATCAGCTGGGCCCAACCTTCTATTGTCTGCTGCCAACTGCCCGGGGCATGTTCCCCTCCCGAACCCGCCGTACCCGCCGCCTGGCGCAACGCATCGCCCCAGGCGCTGAAGTACTGGCGCGCCAGCGCCTCGAAATCTCCTGCGTCGTGGTTACCGCCAGCGCTGCTGCTCATGGCTTGGGAATTCGCAGGGTCTTGCTGATCATCAACGAACCGGACAGCGCGAACAGCAGCACCAGCGGGTGCAGCTGCCACGGGCCCAGTTGCCAACCGCCCAGCCACAGATCAGGACCAATGGCCCCCAGGCTGGCCGCCACGGCCAACACCACCACCAGCGCCAGGCTGGTGGGAATGGGCGTGCCCTCGAAGTACGGCACCTTGTCACCCTCACCCGCCAGAGCCTCGGCGGTGACGTTGTAGCGGGCCAGACGGCTCACGCCACAGCACACGAAGTAGCTCAGCACCAGCCAGTCCCAGCCCCCCTGCATGCCGCAGGCGTAGGCCAGCGCGGCCGGGGCCACGCCGAACGAGATCACGTCGGACAGCGAATCCAGTTCGCGGCCCAGGGTCGAGCTGGACTTGCGCCAGCGCGCGATGCGACCGTCAAGGGCGTCGAAAATGAAAGCCAGCGGGATCAGCGCCATGCCCCACAGCAGATAGCTGCGCTCGCCGTCCTGCAGATAGCGCATGGCCGCGAACACCGCGCCCGTGCCGCAGAAGGCGTTGGCCAGGGTGAACCAGTCGGCCAGCTGGAACTCGCGCAGCATCGAGAAGTGACGTTTCATGGAAGCTCGAGGAACGGTAGTGCGGAAAGAGTACCGCGAGCAGCCCAGACCGTGACAGCCTTCACCGTACGGTGCCTTCGCATGGCGCTCACGCGATGCCGACCTGCGGTGAATTTTTCGCCACCCATCTTGACAGCGAGGGGGGCTGGGGGCCGTCGGCGTTTATCCACAAACTTGCCCACCGGTCATCCACACCCCCTGTGCATAACTGTAGAGCCGGCCGCTGGCCGGCTACCACGCATCAGCCGGGCAAGCCGCGCCGCAGCAGCAACGACGTGTCCCATTGACGAACGCGTCGCCACGCGCCCGGGCAATGAACGACCGACGTCACAACCGCGTATACGACCACGACTCCATGGCCCCATCCCGGTACGGCATCACCCCGTGGAACGGGCGCGGGTCGGCGTCGAACACCAGCGGCAGGAACTGGCGGTCGCCTTCCCACATCGGCAGGGTGTCCAGCTTGTCCACGTCCACCCACTCCAGCGTGCCCTCGGGATTGGCCGCCAGCGGAGTGCCGGTGTAATCGTCAATGACGAACACGAAACCGAACCAGTCCTCGCCGTGCTTGCCAAACCCCGGCCAGCTGATGGTGCCGCGCAGGCGCATGCGGCCGCAGTCGATGCCGGCCTCTTCCTGGATTTCCCGGCGCATGCCGGCGGCTACGTCCTCGTCGCGCTCGACTTTGCCGCCGAGGCCGTTGTACTTGCCCAGGTGGTGGTCACCGGGCCGGGCGTTGCGGTGGATCATCAGGACTTGCCCGCCATCGGGCGAAAGCACGTAGCCGAGGGTGGCCACGATGGGGGTGTAAGGCATGCTGTACGGGTTCTTTGGGGGTAAGCGATTGATTATGCGGATCACGCGGTGGCGTGCGGGCTTTCGGCGAGGGCCGGAACCACGTCGCCGTCGCGGCGCAGGGTGGCGACGCCGTGGCCGCGTTCGGCCAGATACTCCAGCCATTTGCCCAGGAAGGTGTTCATGCGCATGCGGTGGCTGATCAGCTCGGCCGGCGGCGGATACATGCCGACCACGTCCTGCCAGCGCCGGCCCACGTAGCAGTGCGTGGTTTCGGCCTGGCGGGCATCACGGTACAGGCGCACATAGGCGGAGGGGTCCGGTTGCCCGGTGACCGGGTCGGCGAAATCGTAGGTCAGGCGTAATTCCACGGTGTAGCGGTGGCACTCGATCACGTCCAGGCGCACGTCCAGCCCGTCGCCGACCGAGGACACATAGCTGCCCGCGGCCAGCTCGGACGGGGCGAACAGCCGCACCAGATGCCGGTAGTTCTCCGCGTACAGGCCCATCAGCCAGCTCAGCCGGCTGAGTCGGGGGATGCGTTCGATACGGGGCGATGCCTGGGCCATGAATCCGATCCTACACGTTGGTAGATCAAACGTGGGGATGGATG
>JAEXNZ010000478.1 GCA_023439425.1 Pseudomonadota bacterium | reverse complement strand
AACAAGACGGGGGCGCCCCACCAGCCGCAGCCCGGTAGCGCACGACCGTTGGGCGTGCGCGCGTTGGTCGTGCGGCAACGTCAGGTCGTCGATTCGCGCTCGGCGATGTCGGCCTTGCGGCGCTCCTTCTCCGACGCGCGCAGCGCGGGCACGTCGAGCTTGCGGATGCTGCCGATGAAGCACGGCACGCGCGGGCCGCCGGTGGTGTCGCGCACCAGCACCTTGTCGAAGCGCGAGGACACCCGGCCCATCTGGCTGGTCAGCCCGATCGCCGGCGCGTAGCTCAGGCCGTCACAGGGGCCACGCAGTTCCAGCAGGTAGGCCTCGCTGGGGCGGGTCCACACCGCCAGCGCGCTGTCGCCCAGTTCGGTCCAGCCGTTGAGCGAACCGAAGTACTGCAGGTCCTGCTGCGGCGCACCGGCGTGGGAACGGTACAGCTCCAGCTTGTCCGCGGCGCTCAGGCGACCGGTGCTGGAACAGGCGGCAAGGGTCAGGCTCAGGGCAGCAACTGCGATCAGCGACTTCATGGCACACCTCCGTTTGTGATGAATAGACGGATCATGCACCGGAAAACCGCCACCCAGCACTGTCATGAACCGGTCATTCAGCTTCCAGATCAGACCTCGCTGTGCGCCAGTGCGTGCAGGCGGCCCTCGCGCAGCTCCAGCACGCGGTCCAGACGCCGGGCCAGGCTGCGGTCGTGGGTGACCAGGACCAGGCTGGTGTGGTGGGCGCGATTGAGCTCCAGCATCAGCTCGAACACGGTGGCGGCGGTCTTGTCGTCGAGGTTGCCGGTGGGTTCGTCACCGAGCACGCAGGCCGGGCGGTTGACCAATGCACGGGCCACGGCAGCGCGCTGACGCTCGCCGCCGGACAGCTCACCCGGCTTGTGGGTGAGGCGATGCCCGAGTCCGACCGACTCCAGCAGCGCTTCCGCACGCGCCTTGGCATCGGCGACCTCGCGACCATTCAACAGCACCGGCATCATCACGTTTTCCAGCGCGGTGAATTCCGGCAGCAGGTGGTGGAACTGGTACACGAAGCCCAGCGCGGCGTTGCGCAGGCGGCCACGCTGGCCATCTGACAGCGCCGACATCTGCTGCCCGGTCACGAACACCTCGCCGGCGGTCGGCGTATCCAGCCCGCCCAGCAGGTGCAGCAGCGTGCTTTTGCCGGCACCGGAGGCACCGATGATGGCCACGGTTTCGCCGGCGGTCACGGTCAGGTCCAGGCCTTTGAACACCGGGGTCTGCATGCGCCCTTCGGCATAGGTCTTGGCCAGGCCCTGGGCCCGGATCACTTCGTCGCCGCGGTTGATCGGCTCATTCATAACGCAGGGCCTCGGCCGGCTGGGTGCGGGCAGCGCGCCACGCGGGGTACAGGGTGGCGAGGAAGCTCATGGCCAGCGCAACCACGGTGATGATGACGATATCCGGGGTCTGCATGTCGGTCGGCAACCCGGTGATGTAGTAGACGTCTTCCGGCAGCAGCTTGACCTGGAACACCGACTCGATCAGCCCCAGAATGCGCTCCAGATTGAGCGTAAGGGTGATGCCGCCGACGACGCCGAGCACGGTGCCGATGATGCCGATCAGCGAGCCCTGCACCATGAACACCTGCATCACCCCGCCGGGAGTGAGGCCAAGCGTGCGCAGAATGGCGATGTCGGCCTGCTTGTCGGTGACCAGCATCACCTGCGACGACACCAGGTTGAACGCGCCCATCGCGATGATCAGCGAGAGCAGGATGCCCATTACTACCTTTTCCATGCGCAGCGAGTGATACAGGTTGGCGTTCTGCTGGGTCCAGTCGCTGACCCGGTAGGCACCGCCCAGCCCACGCGCCAGGTCGTAACCGACGTCAAATGCTTTGTCCATGTCGTGCAGCTTCAGGCGCACGCCGGTGACGCCGTCGATGCGCAGCACGCGCTCCAGGTCGTCCATGTTGGCGTAGGCCACGCCCCGGTCGATTTCGTTGTAACCCGCCTCGAAGATGCCACTGACGGTAAAGCGCTTCAGTCGTGGCATCGCCCCGACCGGGGTGCCCTGCACTTCGGCCAGGGTCACCAGCACGGTGTCGCCCACATCCACGCCCAGCCACAGTGCCAGCTCCTTGCCGACCAGCAGGTTGTAGCTGCCGGGGGTCAGGCTGTCGTAACTGCCTTTCTTGACCTTCTGGTTGATCACCGACACGGCCGGTTCCTGTGCCGGGTCAATGCCCTGCACGATCGCTCCCTGCACGCGCGGACCGCTGAGCATGGCCTGGATTTCAATGTACGGGGCGGCACCGGCGACCCGGGGGTCCTTGCGCGCAACTTCCACTGCATGCTGCCAGTCGGACATCGGCGCGCCGTCGGTGGTGACCGTGGTGTGCGCGGTCATCTGCAGCAGGCGGTCGCGGATTTCCTTCTGGAAGCCGCTCATCACCGCCAGCGTGGTGATCAGCACGGTCACGCCCAGGGCAATGCCCAGGATCGAGGCCATCGAAATGAAGGAGATGAAGCCGTTGCGGCGTTTGGCCCGCAGGTAACGCAGGCCGATGGCTACAGGAATGGGTTTGAACATGCAGGTACGCCGGACAATTCACACTATGGTGCCACTGCCGGGCGTGAACGGGAAATGCAGTGGGCCCGCACGGCCAGTCGCAGTTCACGTCGCGCGGCGGGTGGCAGGGTGTCAGGCCAGAACAGGCGGGCATGGCGACGGCCACCCGTGCGCCAGCGCAGTTGCAGCAGCCAGCCACGGTCCTGCAGGGACACGTCATCCACCGGCTCGCCATTGACGGTCACTGGGGCATCGCCGGCGCAGATGACGATGCGGCAGGCGGGACGTCGGGCATGGTGCCAGCCCTGCCCTGCCGCCCATGCCGTGGCCAATAGCGCGACTGGCCAGCGCCAGGGTTCGGGGAGGCCGCTGCCCAGTACGGCCAGTGGCATCAGCAGCGCCAGCAGCGCATGCGCGGCGCACTGCCAGCGCGAAGGACGCCAATCAAGCCGGCAGGGCGCGGATCTTTTCCAGGAGCGGGACGGCATGGGCATGCGGGCACTGTTCGTATCCCATGAACCAGCGCCACAACTTATCGTCCTCGCAGTCGAGCAGGAACAGGAAAACCTCGCGTTCTTCTGTGGGCGCAGTGCCCCATTCGCGGTCGAGGTAACGCTCGAACAGCTGGTCCAGTTCGCGCATGCCGCGGCGGCAGCGCCAGCGGAGTTTCTTCAGGAGGGTCTGTTCGTCCACGGGGTGTGCTTCCAGATGTGGCAAAGCCACGCGATGCGTGGCTTTACCGAGGTATTTCATTTCCGCGAAGCCACGCAGGGCGTGGCTCTACGGGGATTGCGTCGCCCGGATGCAAGACCATCGCGGGCGCGGGTGGATCAGGCGCGGCGCGCCATCATCAGCTTCTTGATCTCGGCAATGGCCAGCGCCGGATTCAGGCCCTTCGGGCAGGTCCGGGCGCAGTTCATGATGGTGTGGCAGCGGTACAGCTTGAACGGGTCTTCCAGATCGTCCAGGCGCGCACCGGTGTCTTCATCGCGCGAGTCGATGATCCAGCGGTAGGCCTGCAGCAGGATCGCCGGGCCCAGGTAACGCTCGCCGTTCCACCAGTAGCTCGGGCAGCTGGTCGAGCAGCAGGCGCACAGGATGCACTCGTACA
>JAEXNZ010000445.1 GCA_023439425.1 Pseudomonadota bacterium | reverse complement strand
AGGAACTTCTCGAAGTTCCACAGCACGCCCGGTGCCGGGTTGACCACCAGGTCGGGGAACTTGGCGACCGCGCCCTGCAGCTTCTCGCGCATCGGGCCTTCGCCGGTGGCGGCCGGCTGCGCCTGGGTCAGCTCGGCGTACAGCGGGTGGATGTCGTCACCGGCTACGCTGATCTTGGCAAACATCGGGAAGCCGACGTTGTATTCCAGCTGGCAGAACTGCTGGATGTCCGCTTCGGTGCCCGGCTCCTGGCCGAGGAAGTTGTTGGCCGGGAAACCCAGCACTTCCAGCCCGGCGGCCTGCTTGTCGGCGTACAACGCCTGCAGCCCTTCGTACTGCGGGGTCAGGCCGCACTTGGAGGCCACGTTGACCACCAGCAGCACCTTGCCGCGGTAATCAGCCAGCGACGACGGTTGGCCTTCAATGGTGGTAACAGGAATATCGTAAACAGTCTGGCTCATGTAATTCTCAATAATAGAAAGGTGCGCGCCCGGTAGAGTCGACGACAGTCGACTGCTCTTGATGCAATCCAACATCAATCAACGCAGATCGTACCCTGCGCCAACCCACCATCAATACGCTGACGGCAACCAAAGTTCTGGCTCATGTCACGCTGGCACACACCGGTCGCCGCCGTCCCGGGCACCAGCTCGACATCGCCATTGCCGAGGCACTGCCCACTGCAGTCAGACTTGGTGCGGCAGCTCTTGCCGGCGTCAGCGTAGGGCACCACGCACTGCACGCGCTGCAGGCGCCCGAGCGGCATCAGCTTGCCGCCGACAGCGGCGCAGTCGGCTTCGGCGGCGGCGGCATCGGCAGCGCCAGTGGCCCCTGCAACCGGCGCGCTGCCGTTACTGGAAGCGGAGGTATCAGCGGCCGTGGTCGTACAACCGGCCAGCAACAACAGCGCGGACAACATCAGGGTTAAGCGCATCGGGGGCTTTCCATTGGAAGAATCCCGATGGTAGGTCACCCCCGTGCATCGCGACACCTTATTCGGTGTCGCTGTCCGCTTCTTCCTCATCGCCGGCATCCAACCCGATATCACCCAGCAGCTGCCGGGTCTGCTCACCGCCCAGTGATTCCACCCCGCGCAGGCGGCGTTCGATGGTGCGGGTCTTGCGGCTGGCCTCGCCGAGGCTGCGGCCGACCGTGCTGATCTGTTTCTCGGCTTTCTCGAGGATGCCGGCAAACTTGCCGAACTCGCTCTTCACCGCGCCCAGCAGCACCCACACCTCACTGGAGCGCTGTTCGATCGCCAGCGTGCGGAAGCCCATCTGCAGGCTGTTGAGCAGTGCGGTCACCGTGGTCGGACCGGCCACCACCACGCGATGCTCGCGCTGCAGCAGGTCAACAAGGCCCGGGCGACGGATCACTTCGGCGTACAGGCCTTCGGTGGGCAGGAACATCACCGCGAAGTCGGTGGTATGGGGCGGCACGATGTACTTGTCGCTGATCGACTTGGCCTGGATGCGGATCGCACGTTCCAGCTGCGCGCCCTGCTGGCGTACACCTTCGACGTCGCCCTGTTCCTGTGCATCCAGCAGGCGCTCGTAGTCCTCGCTGGGGAACTTGGAATCGATCGGCAACCACACCGGCACATCATCAGGACTGCGCCCGGGCAGGCGCACTGCGATGTCGACCATCTCGCCACTGTCCGGACGCACCTTCACTCCACGCGCGTACTGCTCCTGGGTGAGGGTCTGCTCGAGGATGTTTTCCAGCTGCACTTCGCCCCAGCTGCCGCGGTTCTTGACGTTGGTCAGCACGCGCTTGAGGTCGCCCACGCCGGTGGCCAGCTGCTGCATTTCGCCCAGGCCGCGCTGCACCTGTTCAAGACGATCGGAGACGAGCTGGAACGAGGCTCCCAGGCGCGCTTCCAGCGTGCTCTGCAGCTTCTCATCGACGGTGACGCGCATCTGGTCCAGCTTTTCAGCGTTGTCGCGCTGCAGGGTCTGCAACTGCTGCTCCAGCGTGCCGCGCATCTCACCGATGCGCTGTTCGTTGCGCTGGATCAGGTCCTGCAGACGCTGACCGAGCGAATCGCCCAGGCGCTGCTGTGCGCCGGTGCTTTCCTCGCGGGCCTTGCGTGCGTCGTCGTTGAGCGCGTCACGCAGCAGGTCCAGGCGCTGGTCGGTGCGGGTTGAAAGGTCGGTCAGCGCGCGTGCGAAACTTTCCAGTCGTGCGTCCTGCTGGCGCCCCAGCCCTTCCAGCTGCTCGCGCAATTCGCTGCGACCGATACGCGCTTCCTCGCGCAGCGACTGCTCCAGGCCGTCATGACGGGAACGCCGCAGCAGGGTGGCCAGCTGCAGAATGAGGACGGCACAGAGCAGGCCGCCAAGGATGAGGAATTCAGGTTGCATGCGCCCAGTGTAGGGCGCTGGCGTCTCAATGGCTGCGCCGGAGCCGGCCGCGACGGCACGGCACGGCTCCGGCAGCCTGCCGGTCAGAACCCTTCCAGCACCAGCTTGCCGCGGGCGCGGTGGCTTTCAATCAGCGCATGCGCACGGCGCAGGTTGGCAGCGTCGATGCGGCCGTAATGCTCGCCCAGGGTGGTGCGCAGCACGCCGGCATCGACCAGTTCGGACACCCGGTTGAGCAGGTCATGCTGGCGCTGCAGGTCCGGGGTGCCGAAGGTGGAGCGGGTGAACATCGATTCCCAGTGCAGCGACAGGCTCTTGCGCTTGAGCGCCATGACATCGAGCTGGCCCGGGTCGTCGATCAGCGCGAGCTGGCCCTGCGGTTCCAACGCGGACACGATCTGCGCGTAGTGCTGATCGGTGTGGGTGAGGCTGGCCACATGGCTGACCGCGTTGATGCCGATGCGGGCCAGACCTTCGGTCAGCGGCTGGCTGTGGTCGATGACGTGGTGTGCGCCCAGCTCCAGCACCCAGTCCTGGGTGTCCGGTCGCGAGGCGGTGCCGATCACCGTCAGCTGGGTCAGCTTGCGCGCCAGCTGCACCAGGATCGAGCCCACCCCACCGGCCGCGCCGACCACCAGCAGGGTCTGGCCGGCACCGCCGCCTTCGGCGATGCGCAGGCGGTCGAACAGCAGTTCCCACGCGGTGATCGCGGTCAGCGGCAACGCGGCGGCGGCCGCGTCATCGAGACTGGCTGGCTTGCGCCCGACGATGCGCTCGTCGACCAGCTGGTACTCGGCATTGCTGCCGGGACGGTTGATGTCGCCGGCGTAGTAGACCGCGTCGCCCGGCCGGAACAGGCTGACCTCGCTGCCCACCGCATCCACGGTGCCGACGGCGTCCCAGCCGATCACGCGCGGCTCGCTGACCGCGACATTGCGGCGGACCTTGGTGTCGACCGGGTTCACCGAGATCGCCCGGACCTGCACGCGCAGATCGCGTGGGCCGGGAGTGGGCAACGGCAGGTGGATGTCGACAAGGGCCGCCGGGTCAGTGATCGGCAGGCCGTGCTGGGTGTAGGCGATGGCTTTCATGGGGGCAATCCAGAAGAGGGAGGCCCAGCTTGGACCGCCCTCAGCTGCCCGGAAAGGCGCACAATTCGTCATCACTTTCACTCTGGAAGAGAAAATGGTCCGGTTTGAGGATCTGGCGCTGTTTGTCCGCATCGCCGCGCTGGGCAGCTTCTCCCAGGCCGCACGGGAAGCCGACCTGCTGCCCGGCCAGGTGGCCGCCGCCGTGGCCCGGCTGGAACGCGAACTGGACCTGCGCCTGTTCGTGCGCACCACCCGCAGCCTGCGCCTGACCGCCGAGGGCGTGTTGTATCTGCCCTACGCGCAGGAAGTCCTGGCCACCCTGCAGGAGGCCGATGACCGGATCCGCGGTGAAGATGCCGAACTGCGCGGCGTGCTGCAGGTGGCGGCGCCGTCAGACCTGGGCCGCAACGTACTGCTGCCCTGGCTGACCGAGTTCCGTGCGGCACACCCCAAGCTGCAGCTGCGCCTGCTGTTGTCCGACCAGGTCGCGGATGTGTTCCGCGACCCGGTCGATGTAGCGTTCCGGCTGGGCAGATTTGACAGCGCGCGTTACGTGGCGCTGCCGTTGCTGCCCGGCAACCGCCGGGTGCTGGTGGCCTCGCCGGACTATCTGTCCCGGCACGGCGCGCCTGCGGATCTGGAGACGCTGAAGGAGCACCAGTGCCTGCTGTATCAGCTGGCCGGACGCCCCTACGACCGCTGGAGCTTCGAACAGGACGGGCGCCGGGTGGTGGTGCCGGTGCGCGGCCACCTGGTCTGCGATGACGCCGACGTGGTGCGGCGCTGGGCGGTGGCCGGCGAAGGCATCGTGTTCAAGTCGTGGCTGGATGTGTGCGAGGACGTCCGCGCCGGGCGGCTGCAGGTGCTGCTGGACGGGGCCGGCGACAGCCTGCCCCTGAACCTGGTGTGCCCGCACCGCAAGCAGTTTTCCACCGCTTTGCGCCAGCTGCATGCGCTGTGCGTGGAGCGACTGCAGCCGATGTTGAACGGACTCCCGGCCGCGCCGGTCTGAAAACGACAGCTGACGCTATCCGCGCCGTCACCGCTGGCCGACAATGGCTTCCCCCCGAGTGAGTTTTCGCCATGCCGTGGATGGGCATCCAGGACCTGTGGACCTTTGTTGCTGCCGTGCTGGTGTTCCTGGCGCTGCCAGGTCCCGGCACGTTTACCCTGCTCACCGCCACCGGGCGCGGTGGCGTACGTGGCGGCTACACCGCGCTGGCCGGCCTGCTGCTGGGTGACCAGATCCTGATGTGGCTGGCGGTGGCCGGGGTGGCCGCGCTGCTCAAGGCCAATCCGGTGGTGTTCCACGCCGTGCAATATCTGGGTGCCGCCTACCTGGTGTGGGTCGGCATCAGCCTGCTGCGCGAGCCGCGCGAAGGCGCGCAGCCCGGCGGCATCCGCCTGCAGCCAGGCCATTACTTCCGCCAGGCCATTCTGGTCAGCCTGCTCAATCCGAAGGCGATCATTTTCTACATGGCGTTCCTGCCGCTGTTCATCGACCCGGTGCGGCATCAGGGGCTGGTGACGTTTGCGGCGCTGGCCGGGCTGATCTTCGTGTTGCGCGTGGCGTACTGCTCGCTGCTGATCGGGGTGGGCAACCTGCTGCGCCGTCGGATCATCCAGCATCCACGCGTCGGCACTTGGCTCAAGCGCGTGGCCGGGGTGTTCCTGATCGGCTTCGGCGTGCGGTTGGGTGTAAGCGGCTGACGCCTCGACCGGGTCGGTTACGACAACTGGCTGCAGGTTTTGTGCTGGATTCGGCACAGCCTTGTCAATCCCAAAATCCGTTGGCCGTTCACGACGCTTGGCAGTAGTAATGCTGCGGCGCGTTCGGTCACACTCGGGCACTTGTCGATTGCAGTCACCCCGTGAGGTCCCATGTCATCCTTGTTGCGGCGTAAATCCCTGGGTTCGGTCACCGAGCACGAATCTGGCAGACGACTGGTTCCCACGCTGAGCTGGCCCCATCTGATCGCGCTGGGCATCGGTGCCATCGTTGGCACCGGCATCTACACGCTGATCGGCGTGGGGGCGAACCTCGCCGGCCCGGCAGTGCTGATCTCCTTCGCCATCGCGGGTGCGGTCTGCGCCTGCGCTGCGCTCTGCTACGC
>JAEXNZ010000417.1 GCA_023439425.1 Pseudomonadota bacterium | reverse complement strand
CCATGTACACCTCGCCATTGCCGAACGCCGCCTTGGCCTCGCTCTTGGTGGTTTCAATGGAGGTCTTCAGCGAGGCTTCGGCGTGCACCACGCGCATGCCGCGACCACCGCCACCGCCAGCCGCCTTGATGATGACCGGGTAGCCGATCTCACGGGCGATCTTGGTGTTGGCGACGATGTCTTCGCCCAGCGGGCCGCCCGAGCCGGGCACGCACGGCACGCCAGCGGACTTCATCGCGCGGATGGCTTCGACCTTGTCGCCCATCATGCGGATGGTGTCGGCCTTGGGGCCGATGAAGATGAAGCCGGATTCTTCCACGCGCTCGGCGAAGTCGGCGTTCTCCGACAGGAAGCCGTAACCGGGATGGATCGCCTGCGCGTCGGTGACTTCAGCGGCGGCGATCAGCGCCGGAATGTTGAGGTAGCTCTGCGGCGACGGCGCCGGGCCGATGCAGACCGACTCGTCGGCCATGGCCACATGCTTGAGGTTGCGGTCGACCGTGGAGTGCACGGCCACCGTGCGGATGCCCAGGGTGTGACACGCGCGCAGAATGCGCAGCGCGATCTCCCCTCGGTTGGCAATAACGACTTTGTCGAGCATGGACGCGTCCTTAGCCGATCACGAACAGCGGCTGGTCGAATTCGACCGGCTGGCCGTTTTCGCCCAGGATGGCGACGATGGTGCCGGCGACGTCGGCTTCGATCGGGTTGAACATCTTCATCGCTTCGATGATGGCCAGGGTTTCGCCTGCCTTCACCTGTTGGCCGACCGACACGAAGGCCGGCTTGTCCGGCGCAGCGGAAGCGTAGAAGGTGCCGACCATCGGCGAGCGCAGCACGTGGCCTTCCGGCAGGGCCGGGCCCGGCTTGGCGGTGCCGCCGGTGGAGGCTTCGGTCGGCGACTGCATCGGCATGGCCGGCGCGGCGGCCACCGGAGCCGGGGCGATCATCTGCACGGGAGCCGGGGCGTAACCGGCGACCGGGGCGCGTGACAGGCGCACCGACTCTTCGCCTTCCTTGATTTCGATTTCAGCCAGGTTCGACTCTTCCAGCAGGTCGATCAGCTTCTTGATTTTGCGCAGGTCCATGGAGGCCTCGTTGGTCGTGTATGGGGGTCGGTAAGAAGGAACGCTCAGGCAAGCCGCGTCAGCGCGGCGTCCATTGCATAGCGGTAGCTGTCAGCCCCGAAGCCACAGATCACGCCCACCGCCTTGTCGCTGAAATAGCTGTGCTGGCGGAAGGGTTCGCGGCTGTGCGGGTTGGACAGGTGAATTTCGATGAAAGGCAGGTCCACCGCCGCCAGCGCGTCGCGCAGGGCGACCGAGGTGTGGGTGAACGCAGCCGGGTTGATCAGGATGAAGGCGGTGCCGTCTTCACGGGCGGCCTGCACGCGGTCCACCAGGATGTGCTCGGCGTTGGACTGCAGGCTTTCCAGCGCGTGGCCGGCGGCCTGCGCCTGGGCCAGCAGGGCCTGGTCGATCTGCGCCAGCGTGGTGTGCCCATAGACCCCCGGCTCGCGGGTGCCGAGCAGGTTGAGGTTGGGGCCATGCAGGACCAGCAGTTTCGCCATGGGGACCACGGAATCGGAAAGGGCGAAGTCTGGCGGATGCGGTGGATGGTGTCCAGTTCGGCGAAGTTACGCGTGTTTCAAGCGGCCGTTTGAAATTTGGGCGCAGCGCTTGTCGCTTATGGCCTGCGCGGGCTCGGGGCTGGATGAACCGGTCTTAGCCTGCGCGTTCGGCGAAGTTGGCCAGTTCTTCGGGCTGGCCCAACGGGAAGGCTCCCTTGAGGCAGTCGAAAAATGCCGATACCCGCGCGCTGAGCAATCGGCGCGACGGATACAGTGCCCAGATCTCGATGGGTGGACCCTTGGCGTCGCCCCACGCGACCAGGCTTCCGGCCTGCAGTTCCGCGGCGACCAAGGAGTAGGGCAGCAGGGCCGCTCCGACGCCGGCGCGCGCGGCGTCGCGGATCATGATCAACGAGGCCAGTTTCAGTACCGGAGTAATCGAAACACGGCGCTCGCCACGGGGTGTGGCCAGCTCCCACCCGGTGCCGTCGTTGGCGGACCGAACGACTGCCGGTACAGCCTCGTTGCCCGCAGGAAGCCTTAGCTCCGGATGCGCCACCACCACCAGGCGGTCGCGCAGCAGGATCCGCCCGACCAGCCGCTCATCCACCTTCGGATTGACCCGGATCACCAGGTCGTAGCCTTCCTCGACCATGTCCACCGCGCGGTCCTCGGTGGTGATTTCCAGCTGCACCTGTGGATGGCGCAGCACGAACTGAGCCGCGATCTTTCCCAGTGCCATCTGCGAAAACAGCATGGGCGCACTCACGCGCAGTCGCCCGCGCGGAACGTCCCCGCCGCTGGCGACGGCACTGGTGGCCTCGTCCAGCTCGGTGAGCAGGGACTCGGTGCGCGCATACAAGGCGCGTCCTTCCTCGGTGAGCTTCAGCGCGTGCGAGCCGCGCTCGAACAGGCGTACGCCGAGGCTGGCCTCCAACTCGCCAACCCGGCGCGACAAGGT
>JAEXNZ010000361.1 GCA_023439425.1 Pseudomonadota bacterium | reverse complement strand
CCGCCAACAAGGGACGAATCGCTTCATTGCCCAGCTGTTCCAGCGAACGCAGCTGCCGCAGGTCCACCAGCGCATCCACCGGCTGGTCACCACCGACCTCGACGCCGGCCGCCTTGGCCAGCGCCTGCAGCAGCGATTCACGGCTGCGCACCTGCGCATAGGCCGTGCTGACGCTTTGCGGCAGCTCGCCGCCACCCCAGAACCACAACGAATTGATCGGGCGCTTGCCCGCGGCAATACGACGCGCGTTCCAGTCGTGCTGATGCAGCACGACCTGGGCCTCGGTCAGCAGCGCCCGCCACAACCGGCCGGTGTCACCAGGCGGAAGATGATCAAACAGATCATCACCCAGCACGTCATCCGGCGCGGCAAACGCGGGCAGCTGGATCTCTTCAGGTAAACGCAGGTACCACCGGCTGGGCACCGGCGCATCCAGGGTGAAGCCATAACCGGCAAACATCGGCTGCAGCGCAGGCAACAACGCGGCAACGTCTTCAGAGTCGGGGCGCAGCGTGTCGCCGTGCCCCATCATCCGCGCGCCCTGCATGTCAGGAGCGACGTTGGCCGGATCGGCACGCAGCCAGACGCCGTCCGCGGCATCGCCCACATCCAGCTGCCGGGTCAGCGCGGCCACCGGCCAGCGCGCCGGCTGCAGCTGGAAATGCCGCTGCAGCTGGGCACGCTCGCCCGCTTCCACCGTACTGCGCTCGGCGCGGCCCAGCGCCCTGGCCACGTCATCGGGCAAGGGCGCGGCCGGGAACCGGCTGCGCGCCGGCAGCAGCAGGGTCGCGCTGGCCATGGGTCAGCTCAGGTACTGCACGCTGACGATTTCGTACTCACGCTGGCCGGCCGGCGCGTCGATGGTGATGCTGTCACCTTCGTTCTTGCCGATCAGCGCACGGGCCACCGGCGAGGAGATCGCGATCAGCCCCTGCTTGATGTCCGCTTCCAGGTCACCCACGATCTGGTACTGCTTCTCTTCGTCGGTGTCCACGTCGGCCAGGGTCACGCTGGCACCGAACACCACCTTGCTGCCGGCATTGAGCTTGCTGATGTCAATGATCTCGGCATGCGAAAGCTCGCCTTCCAGCTGCTTGATGCGGCCTTCAATGAAGCCCTGCTCTTCGCGCGCGGCGTGGTACTCGGCGTTTTCCTTCAGGTCACCGTGCTCGCGCGCTTCGGCGATGGCGGCAATGACCTTCGGGCGCTTGACCGTCTTCAGATGATCCAGTTCGTCGCGCAGCTTCTGCGCGCCTTTCAGGGTGATGGGTGCTCTCATGCATTCAACTCCTTGTGCAGCGCCTGCAGCGACCAGACCGGGCCGGTCCCGCGGAATTCCAGTGATTGCACCAGTGCCTTGGCACCGGCAATGGTGGTCGAATAGGTGACGCGGTGCTGCAGCGCCTCGCGACGGATCGAGAACGAGTCGTTGATCGCGGCACGGCCTTCGGTCGTGTTGACGATGTAGACGATTTCACCGTTCTTGATCAAATCGACAATGTGCGGACGGCCTTCGACCACCTTGTTGACGATCTCGCAGTCCATGCCGTGCTGCTGCAGCCACGCCGCGGTGCCACGGGTGGCGACCAGCGTGTAACCGCGTTCCAGCAGCGCCTGGGCGACCGGCAGCACGCGCTTCTTGTCCGGGTCGCGGACCGAGACGAAGGCCTTGCCCTGCGGCGGAGCCTTGATGCCACCGGCTTCCTGCGCGCGGGCAAACGCGGCGCTGAAGCTGCGGCCCACGCCCATCACCTCACCGGTGGAGCGCATTTCCGGCCCGAGGATCGGGTCCACGCCCTGGAACTTGGCGAACGGGAAGATGGCTTCCTTCACCGAGTAGTAGTCCGGCACGATTTCCTTGGTCGCGCCCTGCTCGGCCAGGCTCTTGCCGGCCATGCAGCGCGCCGCGATCTTGGCCAGCGGCATGCCGGTGGCCTTGGACACGAACGGCACGGTGCGCGAGGCACGCGGGTTCACTTCCAGCAGGTAAACGATGTCGTTGCCGTCGTCACCGGCCTGGATCGCGAACTGGGTGTTCATCAGGCCGACCACGTTCAGGGCCTTGGCCAGTTCCACCACCTGACGGCGCAGCTCGGCCTGGGTTTCAGCCGACAGCGAGTACGGCGGCAGCGAGCACGAGGAGTCGCCCGAGTGCACGCCGGCTTCTTCGATGTGCTCCATCACGCCGCCGATCAGCACGTTGCCGTCCTTGTCGGCAATGATGTCGACGTCGCATTCCACGGCGTTGTCGAGGAAGCGGTCCAACAGCACCGGCGAGTCGTTGGACACCTTCACCGCGTCGCGCACATAGCGGGCCAGATCGGATTCGCCGTACACGATTTCCATCGCGCGGCCACCCAGCACGTAGCTCGGGCGCACCACCAGCGGGTAACCGATCTCGCGCGCCAGCAGCAGCGCTTCCTGGTCATTGCGGGCAATGCGGTTCGGCGGCTGCTTCAGGCCCAGCTTCTCGACCAGCTGCTGGAAGCGCTCGCGGTCTTCGGCCAGGTCGATGGAATCCGGGCTGGTGCCGATTACCGGCACGCCGTTGGCTTCCAGCGCGCGCGCCAGCTTCAGCGGGGTCTGGCCGCCGTACTGCACGATCACGCCCTTCGGCTGTTCCAGTTCGACGATCTCCAGCACGTCCTCCAGGGTCAGCGGTTCGAAGTACAGGCGGTCGGAGGTGTCGTAGTCGGTCGACACGGTTTCCGGGTTGCAGTTGACCATGATGGTTTCATAGCCATCCTCGCGCAGCGCCAGTGCCGCGTGCACGCAGCAGT
>JAEXNZ010000353.1 GCA_023439425.1 Pseudomonadota bacterium | reverse complement strand
CTTCTGGGGCGCACTGGCGCTGCTGACCGGCGGTGCCCTGCTGCTGCCGATGGTGGCGCTGGTGCGCTGGCAGATTTCCGATGAGCGCCCGAAGCAGCGCTGGCAGGTGGCGCGTCTACTGCTGATTCCATTGCTGGCGATCACCGCGTTTCTGCTGATTCACGCCGCCGAAGCGCGACTGGCCGGCAGCATTCTCGCGTTTGCGACGATGGCACTTGCGCTGGTGCGCTGGTGGCGGCGCGCCGGCTACCAGTTCCAGTTCAACGGCTGGCTGCTGCTGGCGCTGTGGCCGTTCCTGAAGCTGGGCGGGCTGGCGGTGATGTTCGGCGAGGTCGCGCTGGGCATCGCGCTGCTGGCCTGGACCGTGGATGCGGTGTCCCAGGTGGCGAGGCAGTGATCGAATGAGCTGGGGACTGGAGTGGTTGGGGCTGGATGCCGGTGCAGATGAGCGGGCGATCAAGCGGGCGTATGCACAGCGGTTGCGCAGCACGCGTCCGGATGAGGATCCAGTCGGGTTCCAGCGCCTGCACGATGCCTATCAGGATGCGCTGACAGGTGGCCGAGGTGGGGACGTTCTCGTCGAGGTACCTGCGCGCCGGCTTCCCGACGTACCACTGGATGCAGCCGAGGCGCTGCAGCAGTTGCTGAGGCACAGTGGCGACGTGCCGAATGCGCAGTATGCGCAGTGGCTGATGACACAGACCCGCGAGTGGTCGTTGGACATCCGGCACACCGCCGGCTGGCTCCTGATTGACACACTGCGCAGCGGCTCGCTTGCACTCAACCAAGCCAAGCTGGCGGACCTGTATCGCTTCTTCGGCTTCGACGACGTCTATAGCGGCGTGGATCCCTACGAGTGGCATCAGCACGTGGTGCGTGCCCATCAGGCATGGCGACAGATTCCGCAGTCGAGTACGCCAGTGTCCTTCGAGCGTGCCGCCGAGATCATCATGGGCGGTGACTCAATGCAGATGCGCGCGAGGCTGGATGCGCTCCGGGTTCCGCGCTCGCGTCTGCAGAATCTGTTCGCCGCGCTGAGACCGCGCGTCGGACGCGAGATCGGCGCGTTGATGGCTGGGTTGGACCTCCATCCTGACCGACCATTGCCCGATGGTGTTAACCCGGGACAAGTACGTTTCTGGACGCGGCTGCGTGCGGCGTCCGATGTGGTTGCCCTGCAGGTTGGTCTGCTGCGTGTTCTGCCGTTGTGCCTGTTGCTGCTTGGCGCGCTCGCATGGACGGCCGCCAACGGTGGACTGTGGTGGGCGGGCACCGCACCGGTTCCGTTGCTGGATTCGGTGATGGTGTTCCTGGTCGTCACGCTGCTTCCCGCCTGGTTCCCGATCAGCGACTTCGTCGGTGCCAGGCTGCGGAACTGGCAGTGGGTCGACGAGGAGGTTCCCAGCACGCAGCCGTTGTTGCGTGCATTCGGCATCCCCCTGCTGGTCGCCGGCACCGCGGTGGGGTGCGCGGTTCTGATGTCGACGGACCTGGTATTCATCCGCACCGTGCTTACCGTGCTGATGAGCTGGAAGGTGCTGCGTCTGGCCCAGCAGCGGTTGCGTGTTCGTCGTGGCGAATCGCAGAGAGCGCCGTTCATGAGCCTGCTGGTGCTGGTGCCGGCCGCCTTGATGGTGTGGCCCGCGTTGGTGCTGGCGTGTGTGTACTGGGGTGTTGATCTCTATCAGCACCGAGATCGGATGCGATGGAGTGCGCACCCATGAGCTGGGGACTGCAATGGCAGGTGGATGGACCTGCGCGACGACCGCACGTAGAGCCGGGCTTGCCCGGCTGTGCGTCATCGTTCTGTCGGCATCCGTTTGCAGGACACCTGACAGATCGCGCGCTTCAATCCGGGGTCATGCGCTACCGAACGTTGGGGATTTCACGGCCGTCGTCTGTCGACCGACGCTACCAATCCACCCCTCCGAACGAACCTCTCATTGCGATGATTCTCGCGTAGTGACACGCCATGCGTGTCATCGACCCACTCTCCGCCAGCCGATTACGGCTTTCAACGTGAATCCCCGCATGCGTCCACGCAGGGATTCACTGGCGTAAGTTCATCGGCAGACCATCGCAATGCTGCCCGCCGGGCCTTGCCGGTCGCGCACATAGGTGATCGCCACCGTCGGCTCGCGCGTTGAAAGCAGGATGTATCCCGGGCCGGCTTCCACTTTGACACGGGTGCCCGGCTCGATTCCCGCGCGTGACATCCACATGCCGCGCAGTTTGATGCACGGAATCAACGGATCGTCAGGCTGGCGTTCGACGCCCTCGTGATGCAGCGTGTGCACCTGGATGCTGCGCGGGGTGTGCCAGTGGTAGGTGATGCGGGGCTTTTCTTTCTTTTGCATGATTGACCTCACGTAGAGACTCTTCCCCGCCGGGATGGCGGGGAAGCCGGGAGGCTAATAGCCGTTGCAAACGTACGGTGTGACGTATTTCCGCGAGGGTGTTGTATTCCGTCACCCTCCCGACCGAGTTTTCCATCAAGTTTGCAAAGGAGCTATTAGACTCCGGGGCCAACCATGCAACAGATGCAACGATAGCGGATGTAGGATTTTTTGCGTGATGTTGACGCGGCGCGCGGTGGTTTTTGGCGGCGTGACGTGATTGGTTTGCGGAGCGCGTTCGGGCGTTGTGGCGCGGGGATTCACGGGTTTTGGTGGGTGTCGCAAATGGGTTTTGTTTGGCCGCCGCGTGCCGGGTTCGCGGGATTTAGCGGTGACGCGATTGGCGTGTTTCCGCGGGGGAAGCGCGGTTTCGATCCGGGGTCATGCGTTACCGGATGCGGGGTGTTTCACGGCCGTCGTCTGTCGACCGACGCTACCGGTACGCGCCCGCTGCAGTGACACGCCACGCGTGTCCCGAACTTCAAGGCGGGAGATCGTACCCGTCAATCAGGACGATCCGGCCTTGTTCCGCACTCTCGCTTCCAGAATCTTGAATGGTTGGCCCTTCTTTCGGATTCCAAAGCGCTCAGCGATGGCATCGGCAGTTCTACCGGCCGCAATCTCTTCCGCTGCAGCAGAGCCGTTGATCACAATCATCTCCAAGCGACGGATCTCCTGCTCACCGAGCTTTCCCTTCCCGGATCTGAGTTCGCCGACTGAGGCACCTCGTGCGACGCGGGACCAGAAGTTGTCATTGCTCTCTGGCCGAGCATGCCTTGTTTCCGGAATCGATGTCGTCGCGTGACCCGACGGTGGAGTTTCGCTGGGACAATTCGTGTCTTCCGGTGTTTCGACCTTTGCAGCTACAGGGCCCGCGGCTCGCTCCATGCGGACTTCATATGCTGTCTCCTTCAGACTTCGGTAGGCCGGGGAATACTGGCGAATGCCAAGTGACTTTGCGACATTTTCGACCTGCTCTCCAGCGCGGATCTGTGCGGCCCCAAATCCATTGGCTGAGCGGAGCTGTAGTTGCTTGACAGCCTTGCCATCGGATGCAAGTCCAGATTCGATTGCTACGGCCGTGGCCACCTCGCCGGCATCCACCCGCTCGCCGGCTCCGCCCTCTACAGCGAGCATCTCCAGTCGATCATGAGAAGGGCTTTGCAGACGGATGCCACACTGCGCGACCACACTGTCAACTGGCTCGCCGGCGCGCACGAGATCTGCCGCGCGACCACCTGCGGCGAGAAGTTCAAGCGCTTCTTGGCCTTCACCCTCCAGCTTTAGTTCGCGCGAGAGATCGTCGCAACGCTCACCAGCCTCGAATCTCGGGAAAGCCAACTCAGTGATGGCAGTTGACTCGAGTATCTGGCAGGCATTCTGCGCCTCTGAAATGCCTAGCCCCTTGGCCACGCTGTGCCATGCTTCACCCGCCAGAACCCGTGCACGCCCCGAGTTCTCCACCGCCACGGTGGCCAGCAGTTCTCCAAAGTAAATGCCATGCTCCTGCACGACCCTGTTGACAAGCTCCCCTTGAAGTACGCGTTCAAGCGCTACACCTTTGAGCGCTTCGGCCTGAAGCGCGTTGTATGGAACGTGCAAGTCTTCGACTTCCGGATCAATGAACTTCGGTATGCCAAACGTGTCTGCCACCGCAACACAGGACCCACCACCCTCTCTTACCGCGTGTCCGGCCGGCCCATTAACCGATTCCATCAACAGCGCAAGATGATCCTTGATGCTGATCAGATTGAAGTCATCTACAACCCGTTTGACGTTTTCGCCATTGCGTACGCGCTGAACTGCGTCGGGATGGATCTTCTTCAGGTGGAACTCGGCACGTGTGGCTTCGCCTCTCGCCAATGCTGTGGCGATGGCAGAGTTTCCGTTTCGCATGATCTCAATTGCCATGCTGGACGTGATGCCGGGTGAGCTCGGCGGCGATGAGGCGCGACCATCCGACGGTGCTGTCGACGTTGTAGACGTGCAGGTAACTGCCGGGACGAGGGGCATGCAGGTGTGCTTCTAATTTGGGGCGACACCACAGGTTGATGCATGAAACGCTTTGGCGCTTTCATGATTTCCGCATGAGCGGCTCATTGGCGCGGCTCGCAACGTATTGGCGCGTAGGACGCGGTTCCTTCGAAGGTCATGCGTTACCGGACGCGGGGTGTTCCAGTGCCGTCGTCTTTCGACCGACGCTACCACACCCGTCATTTTGATGGTTCAATCGGCGTGGTAGTGTCCGCCTCGTAGTGACACGCCATGCGTGTCATCGACCCAATCTCCGTCAGCCGATCACGCCTTTCAACGTGAATCCCCGCATGCGTCCATGCAGGGATTCACAGGCGTAAGTTCATCGGCAGACCATCGCGATGCTGCCCGCCGGGCCCTGCCGGTCGCGCACGTAGGTCACCGCTACCGTCGGCTCGCGTGTTGAAAGCAGGATGTAGCCTGGGCCGGCTTCCACTTTGACACGTGTGCCCGGTTCAATTCCTGCGCGTGATATCCACATGCCGCGCAGCTTGATGCAGGGGATCAACGGGTCTTCGGGCTGGCGCTCAACCCCATCGTGATGCAGCGTATGGACCTGCACGCTGCGCGGGGTGTGCCAGTGATAGGTAATGCGGGGCTTTTCTTTCTTTTGCATGATTGACCTCACGTAGAGACTCTTCCCCGCCGGGATGGCGGGGAAGCCGGGAGGCTGAAAGCCGTCTGCGTACGCACGGCGTGACGTATTTCCGCGAGGGTGTTGTATTGCGCCACCCTCCCGGCATTGTCTTGCTTACATACGCAGTTAGAGCTTTCAGACTCTTGGGACAACCATGCAACAGACGCAACGATAGCGGATGTAGGAATTGTTGCGTGATGTTACCGGGGCGCGCGGTGGTGTTTGGCGTTATGACGTGATTGGATTGCGGAGCGCGTTCGGGCGTTGTGGCGCGGGGATTCGGGGGTTTTGGTGGGTGTCGCGAATGGGTTTAGGTTGGTTGCCGCGTGCCGGGTTCGCCGGGATTCGGGGTGGCGCGATTGGCGTGTTTTCGCGGGTGGAGCGCGGTTTCGATCCGGGGTCATGCGTTACCGGATGTGGGGTGTTTCCGTGCCGTCGTCTGTCGACCGACGCTACCAATCCACCAGTCCAACATTTCGAACGAATCCATCATTGCGGTGATGCCACCGTAGTGACACGCCATGCGTGTCATCGGGTTCCCGAACGTGGGACCCCGGGATTTAT
>JAEXNZ010000339.1 GCA_023439425.1 Pseudomonadota bacterium | reverse complement strand
CAGCAGCACCCCGCCACCATCGACATGGGGCTGGATCGTGTGCGCAGCGTTGCCCAGGCCATGGGGCTGGGCGCGCCCGGCAAGCGCGTGATCGTGGTCGGTGGCACCAATGGCAAGGGCTCCACCGTCGCCTTCATCGAGGCCATCGGTCGTGCGGCGGGCTGGAAGGTGGGGGCGTATACCTCGCCGCACCTGCTGCACTACAACGAGCGCGTGCGCATCGACGGTGAAAACGCCAGCGATGCCGCATTGATCAGCGCCTTCAACACCATCGAGGACGCGCGCGGCGATACCACGCTGACCTACTTCGAGTACGGGACGCTGGCGGCGCTGCAGCTGTTCGGCCAGGCCGGACTGGATCTGGCCGTGCTGGAAGTCGGCCTGGGCGGTCGCCTGGACGCGGTCAACATCGTCGATGCCGACGTCGCCGTGATCACCACCGTGGACATTGACCACAGTGAGTGGCTGGGCGAGGACCGCGAAGCCATCGGCGCGGAGAAGGCCGGCATCATCCGGGGCTGGAAGCCGGTGATCCTGGGCGAAACCGATCCACCCTCCAGCGTGCTGGCGCGTGCGTATCTGGTCGGGGCCAATGCGATCCGTGGCGGCAGCGACTTCTTTGCGGATGTGATTGACGGCCAGCGCTGGCGCTGGCGCGACGTCGGCATGCGCATCGAGCTGCCGGTGCCGGCGTTGCGCGGCCCGATCCAGCTGCGCAATGCCGCCTCGGCGATTGCCGCGCTGCGCGCGCTGGACCGTCCGTTGCCGCGCGCGGCCATCGTCGAAGGCGTGGCCAATGCACGCATCGCCGGTCGCCTGCAGTCGTTCCAGCGCGAGGGCGTCGAAGTGCTGGTCGATGTCGGCCACAACCCGCAGGCCGCGCGCGAACTGGCCAACGCCCTGAAGGCCAAGCCGGCAGCCGGCCGCACCCTGGCGGTGTTCGCGGCCCTGCAGGACAAGGATGCCGTGGGCGTGGTCAATGCGTTGGCCGAGCGCGTGCAGGCCTGGCATCTGGCCGGGCTGGACGGTGCCCGCGCGCAGAGCGCACCGGCGCTGCAGGCGCGGTTGGCCGATACCGCCGCCGCCGATGCCCGCACCCATGCCACGGTGGAGGACGCGCTGGCACAGGTGGTTTCCAGTGCACAGCCGGGTGATCGCGTGCTGGTGCTGGGCTCGTTCCACACCGCCGCGCAGGCATTGCAGTGGCTGCAATCCACGCCATGATCCGTTCCGCTTGAGACACGTGTCGTGGCCATCATTCAGCTGGCTTGGACGCGACCACTGCCCACCCCCTTATAATCAAGCCGGCATTCCGCCGCGCCGCCTGCCTGCCTTCCGTGGATACTCCTCTGAAACAGCGACTGATTGGTGCCATCGTTCTGGTGGCCTTGGCCGTGATTTTCCTGCCCATGCTGGTCAAGGGCCCTGCGCCGGACAGTGGCGTGGCCAATGTGCCGATTACCGCGCCCGATGCGCCCGCCGACGGTCAGTTCCAGACCCGCGAGCTGCCGCTGGTGGCCCCCGCCGGTGGCGCGACCGGCCTGCAGGGGGCTGCGTCCAGCACCACGCCGTTGAATGAAGCCGCCGCTACGCCGGCTGACGCCGCCGCCCCGGCGGACACCTCGCCGGCCGTCGCCGCGGGCAACTATGCGGTCAGCTTCGGTGCCTACGCCAGCCAGAAGGACGCCGAGGCGGTCATCGCCTACCTCAAGCGTTCCAATCTGCCCGGTTTCAGCGAGCCGGCCACCATCAACGGTCGTCAGGCCTTCCGCGTGCGCGTAGGACCTTACGCAGACCGCGCCCAGGCCGAAGCCGCACGTCTGGAGGCGGTCAAGGTCCGCAATGACGTGAAGGCCGAAGTGGTGACCCTCGACGCGCGCGCCGACACCCCGGCAGCCGCCGCGCCGGCACCGGCCTCCAGCGCCAGTGCCGCCCCCGCCTCTGCGGCCGTCACCACCGAGGCGCTGCCGCCTGAGCCGGTCGCTGCAGCCAAGCCGGCGGTCAAGCCGGAGATGCCCAAGCCGGCCCCCAAACCCGAAGCCAAGCCGGAAGCCAAGCCGGCCACGCCCGAACCGGCCAAGCCGGTTGCAGCCGTCCCGGCCGCGCCGGCCGCCAGCAGCGTCGGTTTTGCCGTGCAGCTGGGAGCCTTCGGCAAGGCCGAAGACGCCAACGCGCTGCGCGACAAGGTCCGCGCAGCCGGTTTCAGCGCGTTTGTAGAGCAGGTACGCACCGACAAGGGCACGCTGAATCGCGTGCGCGTCGGCCCGGTCGCCAATCGAGCCGAGGCGGAGAACCTCAAGGCCCAGGTTGCGTCCAAGGTCGGCGTGGCCGGCATGGTCCGGCCGCCTCCCTGATGGCCGGGGCGCGCCCCTGCCGGCAGTTCGGCTCCCGCCGTGAGCAGGGGGGCGCATGATCGACCTCGTGCTGCTGGTGGTGATCGGCATTTCCACGCTGCTGGGGCTGATGCGCGGCTTTGTCAGCATCGTCATCAGCACCTTCTCCTGGTTGCTGGGGGGCTGGGCCTCGCTGATGTTCGGGCGTGCCGCCGCCGGCTGGTGGTCGGCCCCGGCTGCGCCCGGCACCGGTCATTACTTCGCCGGCTACCTCACCGTGTTCCTGCTGGTAATGGTGTCGGTGTGGGGCATTGGCCTGGTGATCCGCCAGGCGGTGCGCTCGACCAGCATGAACAGCGCCGACCGCATGCTCGGCGGCGGCCTCGGCCTGGCGCGTGGGGCCCTGATCGGCTGTGCCCTGCTGCTGCTGGGCTCGTATACCCCGTTGACCCGGGAACCGTCCTGGCGCGACTCCAACCTGCGCGCCATGCTCGACCCGGGCGTGGGCTGGATGCAGGCCAAAATGCCGCGCATGCCCGAACTGCCGCAACTGCCTGACCTGCAGGACATGCAGCAGCTGCCGGCGGCGCTGCCGGAAGTGAATCTGGCCCAACTGCCGGTGGCAGGGTTGGGCAAGCCGGCCCAGACAGGCGATAATGGCGTGCTTGGCCAGTTGCTGGGTGGACGCGGATGGCCGCGACCGCTGGATGAGACCCCGCAGCAGGCGGTGGACCCCGCCGACGTGTGGGCGCAAAAGCCAGGTTCCCCCCAGAATCTCGACCCGGCGCTGGTGCGCCCGGACGAGCCCGTTCCAGCCCGGAACGGTTCCCCCGGCCAGGCACGGCCACCTTCACAGTAATGGGCTCGGCCCAGCGGAGATTCGCACCATGTGTGGCATCGTCGGTATTGTCGGCAACCAGAACGTCGCCGGGCAGTTGTATGACGGATTGACTGTCCTTCAGCACCGCGGCCAGGACGCGGCGGGCATCGCCACCGCCGACGGCACCCGCCTGCGTGTGCAGAAGAAGAACGGCCTCGTCCGCGACGTGTTCGACGCCAAGACCATGTCCACTCTGGAAGGTCGCGTCGGCATCGCCCATGTGCGCTACCCGACCGCCGGCTCGGAAGGCATGGATGAAGCGCAGCCGTTCTACGTGAACTCGCCGTACGGCATCGCGCTGGCCCACAACGGCAACCTGATCAATACCGAAGCCCTGCGCCAGCAGGTGTTCGAGCAGGATCGCCGCAACATCAACACCGATTCGGACAGCGAAGTGCTGTTGAACGTGTTCGCCTATGAACTGGACGCGCAGCGCCAGCTGAGCCCGGAAGCGGCCATCCGCGCCGTGGCCGGTGTGCACCGTCGCTGCAAGGGGGGCTACGCCGTGGTCAGCGTGGTGCTGGGCCTGGGCCTGGTGGCCTTCCGCGACCCGCACGGGATCCGCCCGCTGGTGCTGGGCAAGCGCAGCCACGCAGAAGGTGACGAATACATCGTGGCCTCTGAATCGGCCGCGCTGGACGTGCTGGGCTTCCAGCGCGTGCGCGACGTGCGCCCCGGCGAAGCGCTGGTGATCACTGCGCGCGGCGAGCTGTTCTCTGAAGTGTGTGCGGACCCGGTAGAACACACCCCCTGCATCTTCGAGTACGTGTACTTCGCGCGCCCGGACTCGATGATCGACAACGTCTCGGTGCACAAGGCGCGCATGCGCATGGGCATCAAGCTGGGCGAGAAGATCCTGCGCCTGCGTCCGGACCACGACATCGACACCATCATTCCGATTCCGGATACCTCGCGCGATGCCGCGCTGGAAATCTCCAACGTGCTCGGCGTTAAGTACCGCGAAGGCTTCATCAAGAACCGCTACATCGGCCGCACCTTCATCATGCCGGGGCAGGGCGAGCGGGTGAAGTCGGTGCGCCGCAAGCTCAACCCGATCCACCTGGAGTTCCGCAACCGCGTGGTGCTGCTGGTCGACGATTCGATCGTGCGCGGCACCACCAGCCAGCAGATCGTGCAGATGGCGCGCGACGCCGGCGCGCGCAAGGTGTACCTGGCCAGCGCCGCACCGCCGGTGCGTTACCCGAACATCTACGGCATCGACATGCCGGCCGCCGAAGAGCTGGTCGCGCACAACCGCACCGTCGAGCAGATCGAAGCGCACCTGGGCTGCGACTGGCTGATCTACCAGGACATCGAAGACATGGAAGCGGCGGTGAGCGAAGGCAATCAGGAGCTGAAGAACTTCGACTCCTCATGCTTCACCGGTGTGTATCCGACCGGGATCGAGCCGGGCTATTTCGAGCGCATCCAGCAGCTGCGTTCGGACGACGCCAAGCACAAGCGCCGCGCCTGAGGCATGGCGGTGAGCGTGCCGCTGCCGCTCGATGCTGCGGCCACGGACCTGCTGGGTGCCGCACAGCAGTGCATGGCCGAAGCCGATCCACTGCGCAAGGTCGCACTCACCCAGCACTATGCCCGGCAGTTCCGCGCCGGGCAGCTCAAGGCCGCTGCCGACGCGCAGCCGCCGGAGGCGATCTGCATGCCCGGTCGTCCGCCGCAGCTGCAACTGGTGCAACCCGCGTGAGCTGCCGCGACGCGGGCTGGGCAGCCCGGAAGGGCGGGCGGCCTTCATTCACGCCATCGCGCATATCGAGTTGAATGCCATCGACCTGGCCTGGGACGCGGTGTATCGCTTCCGTGGTCTGCCGTCGTCATTCCATGCCGATTGGGTGAGCGTCGCCGATGACGAATCGCGCCACTTCATGCTGCTGCAGGGGCGTCTTGAAGCGCACGGTCACCGCTATGGGGATTTTCCCGCGCACAACGGCCTGTGGGAGATGTGCGAACGAACCGCGCACGACGGCCTGTCGCGCATGGCGCTGGTGCCGCGGGTGCTGGAGGCGCGTGGACTGGACGTCACCCCGGGCATGATCACCAAGCTGCGGTCGGCCAACGACCACGCCACCGCCGATGTGCTGGAAGTGATCCTGCGCGAGGAAGTGGCGCATGTGGCGGCCGGCTCGCGCTGGTATCGGTGGTACTGCGCCCGCGAAGGCGTGGAGCCGCGGGCGCGTTTCATCGCGCTGCTGAAGGAGTACGCGGGCGGGTATCTCAACGGGCCGTTCAACCTGGAAGCGCGCTTGCTGGCCGGGTTTGATGAAGAAGAGATGGCCGTCCTGGTAGAGCAGGCAGAAAATTCGTGATTTCAGGCGTTGGCCAACACCACGCGCTTTCCGTCTTCCGTTGGCCGGTTGATGTAGAACAACCCCGGCCCGGGCCGATACGGTAACTCTCTTACACCCTCGTCCGCTGCATACAACAACGCCGTATCCCCCAGCGCATCGAAGTTCCAGTGCGCCGACTGCATCAGGTAACGCTGCCGTAATCGCAGTTCCTGCGCCGCATCCAGCGCCTGGCCGGCCAATAATCGCGCGGCGATGTCCTGCAGTTCGGCCGGCAACGCCAGCCCCGGTAATGCATCCGGCGTCTGTTGCCACACCACACCGGCTGCCACCGCGCGTGCATGCATCAGCCGCAACGCCACCAGCTGGTAACGCCAGTCAATCTCGCGCTTCAACACCACCGCCGCATGCGCGAACAACACCCATTGCGGCAGCACGCTGTCGCTGCCGGCCACGCGCATCTGCTGCCAGCGATGCCATACGTCGACCCACACCGCGTCATCGTCCAGGCCGAGTGCTTTCTGCCAGCGCCGGCATGCGGCCTGCGCGCGAACGTATACCTGGGTGCTGCGCAGCAGCGACAGTGGCGGTGCCGTGGTGTCGGGCACGTCATGCTGGCGGATGCGCTGGCCCTGCGGCCGGGTCAGCAGCTTGGGGCCTTCGACGCGCTGGTCGTAACCGCCGCCGATGTTGGCGTGCGCGCCGGGCAGGGCGATCTCCTCGAAGGTCGGTGCCACCGTGGTCAAGGCGAAATGATGGCGATGTTCGTCGCGCGCGGTGAGCTGCACCAAGGCATCGGCGCAACCGGCCTTCAGCGTGACCTGTGGCTGCTGGTCGGATTGGCGGGAATCGATCGCCACCACGGTATCGAACAGGCCAACGAAGCGCACCGGACGTGAACGCACCACGCTGTCATCCTGCAGCTGCCAGCCGGTACGACGAAGTTGTTCGCGCAACCAGTCGCGGCCCCCGGCGCGGTTGAGCCGGTTCACTGCGTCGCGGGCCGAAGCCGCCCCGCGCGAGAATCCGAACAGGTCCAGCCGCAGCTCCCCCAGCACCCGGCCGGGCCGTGCCTGCGCGAGTGCCCGCAACGCCTCCGGCAAACGTTCGTCGAGGGCACGCCGGACCTTGGCGATCACCCCGCTGCGGCCAATGCCGAACGCCAGGCCCATCAGGTCATCCTCTTCACCGGTGCGCGTGCCGGCACCTTCGATGTAGATCGCCAGCGACAGCAGCCCGGGCAGGGCAGGGGAGGCAGCACGGTGGTCCGGATACAGCGCGTGCAGTCGCGCGATGTTGGTCAGCCCGTTGCTGTAGCTGCTGGTCAGGCGGCTTTGATACGGCGATGCATCATCGGCAAGCACCGCCGGGGCCGGCGGACGCGGCGCGGGCGTGGTGCTGCCGGCAGGACGCGAGGCATGCTGCAGGTTGTCGGCGTTGTTGCGGGTGCCGTCGAAGAACAGGCCGATCTGGAGCGAAACGAGGTCGGTCTCATCAGGTTGCCCTGCCATGGCGTCGGTTCCCGGTCGATGCACGGCCACGTTAACGCGAAAGCGGTACTTACGCGACATTGCTGAACCGTCGTGGCTGCCGATCACAGTTCCAGACATTGACCGGGCAGATCTCTTGTTTTCACACGAATGATTGAAGCCATATGACATGGCTGCTGACAGGGGCGGCAGCGCACCAACAACCATGACTGTTCACTCACGGAGAACGACACAATGTCCAGTTCGATGAGAAAGACCGCAGGTGTGTTAGCGCTGTGCCTGGTGGGCGTGGGAACTGCCGCCGCGGCCCCGTTGTTCGAGCCGGTGACGGTGCTCAGCCGCGCCAGCGCGGCCAGCCAGCCGGCGGTGCAGGCGCTGTTGTCGGCCCCGTCCACCGCAGCGGTGGAAGAAGTCCGCGTGGACGCCGCCGCCGTGGCACCGGCGCAGCGGCAACTGGAGTTCGCGCTGCTGGGCACGCAGGTGAAGGCGCTTCAGCAGCGCGTTGAAAGCCTGCCCGACGGCGGCAGCATCTGGTACGGCCAGCTGCGTTCGGCCTCGGACAAACTGACCCGTGCCAGCACCAATGACCCGGGCAATTCGGTGATCCTGGTCAGCGACGGCCAGACCGTGACCGGTTCCATCCGCAAGGATGGCCAACTGTATCGCCTGCGACCGGTCAGCGATGGTCGGCATATGCTGGTCCAGGTGGACGAGTCACGCATGCCGGCCGATCATCCGGCCGCCGACTACAACGCCTTGCCGAAGATCGACATGGCGGTGGACGAGAAAGTGACCGCGGCAGCCGCCTCATCGGGCACGCCAGCGACCATCCGTGTGCTGGTGGCCGCCACCAATGCAGCGGTCAGTGCTTACGGTGGCAACATGCAGTCGCTGGTGCAGCTGGCCGTGGCCGAGTCCAACCAGGGCTACGTCAACAGCAATGTGGGCATCACCCTGCAACTGGCCAACTATCAGGCGGTGTCCTACACCGAGTCGGGCAACTTCAGCACCGACCTGGCGCGCTTCCGTTCCACCAGTGACGGTTACATGGACGCCATCCACACCACCCGCAACAGCACCGCCGCCGACGTGGCCGTGCTGCTGATCAACAACAGCAGTTATTGCGGGCTGGCCTCAGGCATTGGTTCAAGTGCGTCCACTGCATTTGCAGCGGTGTATTGGGACTGCGCCACAGGGTATTACTCGTTCGCGCATGAAATCGGCCATCTGCAGAGCGCGCGGCATGACATCGCCACCGATCCCAGCACCAGCCCATATGCGTACGGTCATGGCTATCGCTACCAGCCGGCCAGCGGCTCGCGCTGGCGCACGATCATGGCCTATGACTGCACCAGCGGCTGCCCGCGCTTGAACTTCTGGTCCAATCCCAACATCAGCTACAACGGCGTACCGATGGGCATTGCCGCCAGCGCGGACAACCAGCGCGTGCTGGTCAACACCAAGGCGACCATCGCCGCATTCCGGTGACGGATCACGGGGCGGCCGCCCCACCGGCGGGGGCGAACGGCGAGGGTGCGCAGTTTTGGG
>JAEXNZ010000235.1 GCA_023439425.1 Pseudomonadota bacterium | reverse complement strand
CACTGGTCACCACCGCCTTCGAGTTGCCCGGCCATCGCGTGGTACGCAACCTGGGCGTGGTGCGCGGCATCACCGTGCGCTCGCGCTCGATCGTCGGCAATTTCCTCGGCGGCATCCAGACCCTGTTCGGTGGCAACATCACCATCTACACCGAGCTGTGCGAACAGGCCCGTGAGGAAACCTACCGCGACATGGTCAAGCACGCGCGGCAGCTGGGCGCCAACGCGATCATCGGCATGCGCTACGACGCCACCGATGTGATGACCGGGCTGACCGAAGTGCTGTGCTACGGCACGGCAGTGGTGGTGGAGCCGGTGCGCTGAGATGGCCGACGTGGCCGCCTACGTACTGGGCGTGGAAGAGAGCAGGGCAGTCTCGCTGCTCTCTTCGGAACTGGGTACGCTGATCTGCGAGGACGGGAATCCAGGTGGTTTTCGCATCTATGCCGCCGGCGCGGTCACGGTGGTGGTGATTCCCAACGAAGGCGTGCTGGAAATCTGGGTGCACCACAGCAAGGCGTGGCCATCTTCGCCCGCATTCGCGCGTTTCCTTGCTGCTGGGCTGGGTTGTACGGTCCGCTGTGACCCCGGTGCGGAGGCAGCGGATATCGACCTGTATTCCGACGCGCTTCTTGAGATAGACCGCGAGGGCGAGCGCATCGTCACACTGACGTGATCGGACACGCATGGCGTGTCCCTGCGTAGTGACGCGCCATGCGCGTCACTGTGATCCCGATCCCTGATGGAAGAAGAACCCGAATCTTCCCGTACGGGAATATTTCAGCGCGTTCGCTTCACCCACGCCCTCACCACCAGCCCGATCAGCCCGGCAAACACGACCCAGGACACGACGTCATAAACGCCGTTCTCCAGCAGGGCGCTCACCAGCCCCACCACGCTGATCACCGCAATCCAAGCCGGTGCAGTGAACGGGCTGCCGGTCGGCGGAGTGGGGCGGCTCATGCGGCACCTCCGGTCTTTTCAGCACGCTCGATCTCAGTCACCCGTGCCTCGGTGCTGCCGCGCTTGAACCACAGGTACAGGCCGCTGATCAGCACCAGAATGGTCAGCAGGTCCAGAATCGCCCACAGGATCTTCAGCGGCAGGCCGCCGTAGTTGCCGAAGTGCAGCGGCTGGCTGAGCAGCAGCACGGTCATGTACACCGGCAATTGCGGCTGTGCGGTCAGCTCACCGGTGACCGCGTCGATCAGCACCGGGCGGTACATGCGTTCGGTCAGCGGGGTGTTGCCCTGCATGAACACCCCGTAGTGGTGGTCGCCGCTGTAGCCGGTGCCCGGGAAGCTGACGAAAGCCGGGCGCATGTCCGGCTCGGCAGCGCGCGCGGTGGCCACGGCGGCGTCCAGCGAGGCCAGGGTGGTGGGGCGCGGCTGGCCGGCGTAGCGGGCGGCGAATTCGCCCAGCTGCTGGCTCTGCCATGCGGTTTCGAGCGGCTTGGCGACGGTGTTGATGGCCCCGGTGAGGCCTACCACGAGCGCCCAGCCCAGGGTGACCACACCGATCACGTTGTGCAGGTCCAGCCAGGCCAGGCGGCGGCTGCGCCCGGTGCGCAGGGTGCCGAAACGCTGCCGGCGCATGAAGGGGCCGTACAGCACCAGGCCGGAGATGATCGCTACTGCGAACAGCAGGCCCATCGCGCCCATGAACAGCAGGCCGGGCAAGCCGACGAACAGGTCGGTATGCAGGCGCAGCAGGAAATACATCACGCCTTCGTTGAACTGCGGTGCGGGCACCACATCACCGCTGCTGGCGTGCAGCAGCGCGGTTTTCATCTGCGGTGGCGGGGTATCCACGCGCTCACCGGTGTTGACGTAGACGGTGTGACCTTCCCAGTCCCAGCCAATGAACAGCGGTACGTTGCCGGGGTACTGCGCGAGCGCGGTATTGACCTGGTCATCCAGGTTGCGTGCCGGCGCGGTGTCCTGCGGGTGTTCGACATGGGGTTCGCTGAGGTGGTCGATTTCTTCGGCGAAGATCAGCGGCAGGCCAGTGAGGCACAACAGCAGCAGGAAGGCGGTGCAGATCAGGCTGGTCCATCTGTGGATCAGGAACCAGGCTTTGATGGTGGTGCGTTGCATTGGGGTCTCTGGCGAAGGCTGGAGAGGGATTGCGGTGGTGCGGGGTGTACGGCGAACGGCAGCCGGGCAAGCCCGGCTCTACGGGGTGGATCGTGCGCGATGAATGGCGCGCGTTGTGATGGATGTAGAGCCGGGCTTGCCCGGCTGCACGCTGCAACGATCAGAACCGGTAACTGATCGTGCCGGTCACCGTACGCGGATTACCGGTGAAGCAATCCCCGAAATTCCGGCACGGCGCGAAATACTTTTTGTCGGAAAGGTTGGTGATGTTCAACGCCATGGTCCAATCCACCACCTGGATTTCAAACAGCGCATCCACCAGCGTGTAGCTGGGCGTGCGGATGAAACCGCCATAACCCAGCGACTGGCTGTTGCCCACATAGCGGCCACCCAGGCCCACGCGCAGGCGCGACACGTCATCAATCTGGAAGCCCTTGGCCAGCCACACCGACGCCAGTTCCTGCGGGGTGTCGTTGAGGCGCTGGTTCACTTCCATCTCGAAGTTGCTCTTGGTCACCTTGGCGCGGTTGCGCGCATAAGCGGCGGTCAGCGTGATGTCCTGGGCAAAGGCGAACTGACCTTCCAGCTCCACGCCCTTGGACTCGATCTCACCGGTCTGGATGACGTTGAGCACGTTGTCCGGGTCATTGGTCTGGCGGTTGGTTTCAGTGATGCGGTAGGCCGACGCGGTGACCAGCACGGTTTCCACCGGCTGCCACTTGATGCCGCCTTCCCACTGGTCGCCTTCCATCGGCTTGAACGCACGGCCGTACAGATCCTGCCCGGTCACCGGCAGGAACGATTCGCTGTAGCTGATGTATGGCGAAACGCCCGCGCCGATCTCGCCGATCAAGCCGGCGCGGAAGGTGGTGGCGTTGTCCGTCTGGCTGGGCAGGCCCTCGGTTTTGCTGCGGGCATGGTCACGGCGTGCGCCCAGCACCAGCGAAACCCGGTCGGCCCAGCGGATCTGGTCCTGCACATACACACCCAGCTGGGTGGTGCGCTGGTCGGGCAGGCGGTTCCAGCCGTTGATGACGATGCCACCGGAGACAGGGTTGTAGATGTCGATCGGCGTGGGGGTGGCGTCCAGCTGCAGCGATTCCTCGCGGTAATCGCTGTAGTCCACGCCGGCCAGCAGCAGGTGCTGGAACGGGCCGGTGGCGAAGTCGAACTGCAGGGCGTTGTCGCTGGTCAGCGAGCGAACGTCCGGGCGCACGCCGTAGGCATTGCGATTTACCAGGCGCTTGTCGGCGTCGATGAACGGATCCAGCGGGTTGGTGTAGGTGTCCGGGTACAGCTCGCGGAATTCGGTCTTGCCGTCCAGGTAGCGCACGGCCGAGCGCAGGCTTACGGTGTCGTTGAAGCGGTGGTCGAACAGGGCGGTCACGCTGTACACGCGCGAATCCAGCTTGTCGAAGTCCTTGTCACCCAGGAAGGTGCCCGGGTCCAGACGCGGCATGCCCGGTGCGGCGTTCAAGGTGGCCACCACCGGCAGGAACTGCTGGCTGGAGGCGGTCTTGTCGTGCTGGTAGCTGGTGAGCAGGGTGAAGGTGGTGCTCTCGCCACGCCAGCTCAGCGAGGGGGCGATGTAGATGCGGTCATCGTCGATTTCATCGGTCTGCATGCCGGCATCGCGCACCAGCCCGACCACGCGGCCAGCCACGGTGCCGGCGTCATTCAAGCTGCCGCCCACGTCGGCCTGGAACTGCTTGCGGTCGAAGTTGCCCAGCTGCACGCCGACCTCACCGCCGATGTCGGTGAAGGTGGGGCGCTTGGTCATGGCATTGATGATGCCGCCGGTGGCACCGGCCCCGTACAGCACCGAGGATGGGCCACGCAGCACTTCCACGCGCTCCAGCCCGTACACCTCGGTGCGGGCCAGCGGGCTGAAGCCGTAGCTGCGGCGCAGGCCGTCCACGTACTGCACCGGGTCCAGGCCGCGCACGGTGCTGCCGTCGCTGCGGGTGTCCAGGCCGTAGGCATCGGCGGTCACACCGGCGCTGTAGCGCAGGGTTTCCTGCAGGTTGTGTGCGCCCCGGTCGGTGAACAGCTCGCTGCTGACCACGCTGATCGCCTGCGGGGTCTGGGTCAGCGGGGTGTCGGTTTTGGTCGCGGTGCTGGCCCGGTTGGCCACCACGGTGACCTCATCCAGGGTCCGGGCATCCTGGGCCTGGGCCAGGGCGCTGGCCAGCAGGGTGGGAACCACTAACAGCAAGGCACGGCGACGCGGCAGGGCGGTCATGGCGGCATTCCAAGGGTGAGGCGGGAATTATCGGGACGCGGCCCCGGCAACGCAAATGAGTCTCAGGTGCGCGTTGCGGCCGGTGTTTCATCCAACTGCCACATCCCCTGCACGGGGCTTTCCCGCGCCCGTGCGTAGGGTAGGACGTCCCCGAACCCACCGGAGACGCCGTCATGAATGTCCTGCAGACCGCCGCCCGCACCATGCGCAACGGCCTTGAGGAGATGGCGGCCCTGCTGGTCGGCGAACGCGCAGAGGACCTGCGTGCCGACGATACGGCCGCCCCGGGCGTCGGCATTCCGATGCCGCGCCGCCTGCCGCTGCGCCGCCCACGGCTGAACGCCCGCAAGGGCATGGCTCCTTGGCAGAAGGTCGGGGCCGGTCGCAGATGAAGCCCGTCCGACCCGCCGCACCACCCACCCATGTCCCGTACACGTCCGTTATGGCTAACTAGCGCCTATTCAACTGACGGATCGATGTGTGAAGACAGCAGGACGGTGGGGACTGGCAGGGATCATGCTGGTGGCGGCGTTATGGGTGGCAGGCATGCTGACGTATCAGCTGCCCGGACCAGGTTGGGTCCGGTGCGTGGCGCTGGTGGCTTGGGGCGGATTTGCCCTGATCACCACCGTGGCCGTGGCACGGGCGCGCGCTGGTCGCTGGCCGGGTGCCCTGTTTGCCGCTGTGCTGGTTGCCACCGGCCTGTGGTGGCTGCTGCTCAGCCCACGCCAGGACCGGGAATGGGCCGATGATGTTGCCCAACGCCTGAAGGTTGTGTCCTTCGACGGCCAGCACGTGGTGCTGGATAACGTGCGCAACTTCACCTGGCGCACCGAGGACGATTACGACGTGCGCTGGGAACGGCGCGAGTATGATCTGGACCAGCTGCGTTCGGCCGATCTGGTCCTGTCCTACTGGATGGGGCCGATGATTGCGCACACCCTGGTCAGCTTCGGTTTCGAGGACGGCCGGCAACTGGTGTTCTCGCTGGAGATCCGCAAGGAGCGCGGTGAAAGCTTCTCGGCGCTGGGTGGGTTCTTCCGCAAATTCGAGATGACTCTGGTGGCGGCGGAAGAAACCGACATCGTCAAAGTGCGCAGCAATGTGCGCGGCGAGGACGTCTATCTGTATCGCCTGACAGGTATGAACCCCGAGCAGCTCAAGGGGCTGTTCGTGTCCTACCTGGGCGAGGCCCGCAAACTGGACGCCACGCCGGCGTTCTACAACACGCTGACCAGCAACTGCACCACCATCGTGTATGAGCTGGCCAAGCAGATCGCGCCCGGTCTTCCGCTGGATTACCGCCTGCTGGTGTCGGGCTATTTCGCCGAATACGCGCGTGACCTGGGCGTACTCACGCCCGGGGTGGATTTCGCCACGTTGAAAGCGCGTGGCCGCATCACCGAGCGTGCGCGTGCGGCCGGCGATGACCCGGAGTTCTCACGCTTGATCCGGGTGGGCATGCCAGGGGTTGACCCGGAGTCTGGCCGATGAGCGTCGCCTTCCGTCGCCTCGGGCCGCTGCTTGCCGCCGTGACCCTGCTGCTGACCAGCGGCTGCGCCATGGTCACCATGAAGCAGGTCGCGCCCACGGAGTACCTGGCCAACAAGCGTGGCGACGTGCTGACCAGCGGTGACTTCAGCGCCGCCTCGCGGGAAACCCTTAGCGTGATCGGGTTGAACGAGGACCAGTGCGAAAAGGACATCGTGACCTGCGAGAAAACACTCAAGGCCACGGTGGACATACCCGAGGAACAGCGCTTGTCCGCGTTGTCCGAACTCTGGGTGAAGAATGCACTCGCACTCAGCGCCAAGCCCAAGGACCGCGACAAACATCCCATGTCCGATGCGGCACTGGATGCCTGGCTGGAGGCCGCGCGCTACGCGTATGCCTACCTGTTCTTCAGCGGACGCACGCCGTCGCAGCGGGCCTTCGAGGATCGACAGACCCAGGTGCGCGATTACTACAACTACGCTGCCGAGCAGACTGCCGCGGTGGTGTTCAAGCGCAGCCGCGAAAGCGCGCTGGAAGGCGAGGATTACAACGCGGCGGTGGAAGGGGAGCGCTGGACGCTGACCTCCGACTTCGACCAGCTGCGACTGACCAGCATTCCCACAAGCATGGCCCCGGCCTCGTCGCTGAGCTTTGCCGGCCTGCGCAGCACCTATCGCCGTGATGGCTTCGGGGCCGAGCTGGTGGTGATGATGGACCCGCCTAAATTGATCGCTCCGCCTACGGGTGAGAAGGCCGAGATTCCGCAGTACAGCGAAATGTCGGCGATCAACGCCACGGCGTTGCTGAAGTTCAGGGGCAACAGCCTGCAGGAGGTGCTGGAGACTACCCAGGTGCTGTTCGATGTGTACTCGCCCGAGTCCACCGAAAGCGTGGAGCTGCATGGCGAAAAGGTGCCGCTGGCCGGCAACTTCACCGCCGCATATGGCATGTGGCTGGCGCAGAGCGGCTTCGCCACCCAGTCGCTGCGCACCCTGTTCGGCATGAGCGAAGGCATTGCCGAGCCGCACATGTACCTGATGCAGCCCTGGGACCCCAACCGCCGCATCATCTTCATGCTGCATGGGCTGGGCAGCAGCCCGGAAGCCTGGGTCAACGTGGCCAATGAGATCCTGGGCGACCCGGAGCTGCGCCAGCACTTCCAGGTCTGGCAGGTCTACTACCCGACCAACGCACCGATTGCGCTGAACCGCTACGAGATCGACCAGGCGTTCAACAACACGCTTCGCCATTTTGATCCGAACGGCACATCGCGGGCATCCAAGGACATGGTGTTCATCGGCCACAGCATGGGCGGGGTGCTGGCGCGGCTGTTGTTGAGCGACTCCGGTGAGGTGCTGTGGAACGACCTGCTGGCCAATTACAACCTGAAGGGTGAGCGGTTGAAGCGCGTGCAGACCAAGCTCGGTCCGCTGCTGCACTTCGATGCCGAACCCAACGTGGAACGCGCGATCTTCATCGCCGCCCCGCACAAGGGCACGGATATCGCCGGCAACCGGTTCGGGCGGCTGATCGGACGGCTGGTGCGTTTGCCGATCACCCTGCTGGGCAAGTTCGAGGACGTGTTCCAGACCCTGCAGCAGGCCGAAGCGCAGTCAGCGCAGCCGAAGAAGCTGGTCATTCCCAACAGCATCGACAACCTCAAGGCCGACGACCCGTTCGTGAAGGCATCGAGCGCGCTGCCGATTCGCCCGGGGCTGAAATATCACTCCATCATCGCCCAGCGTAAACCCGAGGTGCCGCTGGAGCAGTCCGACGACGGGCTGGTGCCTTACTGGAGCGCACATCTGCCGGGCGCGTTGTCGGAAAAAGTGATCATCTCCGGGCACAGCGTGCAGGAAACCCCGCAGGCGGTGCTGGAAATCCGCCGGATTCTGCGCGAGGACCTGGAGGAAATGGGCGACTGACCTCACACCCGCCGCGCCACCACCACACCCAAGGCGGCCAAACCCAGCATCACCCCGAAGATCAGCAGATACCCCAGCACCACATCCACACTAAGCATGATCGCAAACACCGACCCGGAAACCGCCAGCGTCGTCGCCACCGCCAACGCCTCACTCAGCTGCAATGCCGAGCTGTTTGCCCCCTGCTGCGCCGGCGGCGACAACGACAAGGTCAGCACTGACAGGCTGGGGTAGATCAGCCCCATGCCCAGTCCGGTCAGCGTCCAGCCGCCCAGCGCCAGCCATAGCGGCACGCCCGGCTGCAGCGCCAGCGCGGTGGCAATGATCCCGCCACACATCAGCAGCGCACCGGCATGCAGCAGCTGCCGCCGCGACCAGCCCTGGCCCTGATGGCCCTGGAACCAGCTGCCGCTGAACCAGCCGAGTGCGCCCAGGCTGAGCGCCACGCCCGCCAGCAGCGGGCTCAATCCGCGTTCCCGTTGCAGCAGCAGTGGCAGGAATGCCTCGCAGCCGAAGAAGGCCGACGCGGCGATGCCACGTAGGGCAATCACGCTGGGCAGGCCACGGCGCAGCTGCAAGGTGCCAGCCGGCAGCAGTTTCCAGCTGCACAGCAGCAGCGCCAGGGTGGCCGGCAGCATCAATGCTGCGGCGGCGAAACCGGTCTGCTGGCCACCCACGTACAGCAGCAGGGCGGCCAATGCCGCGCCGGCGGCCCAGCGCACCACCGCATTCCCGGGAGCGGCCGCCTGCGTGCGCGTCTGCACCTGCCGCAGCGCCGGGCGCAGCAACCATGCGGCCGGCAATGCCAGCAGCGGCACGCCCAGAAACACCCAACGCCAGCCCAGGTGCTGCACGATCAGTCCACTGATGGCCGGGCCGACCAGCGAAGGCACCACCCAGCCGGCCGAGAACGCCGCAAACACCCGTGGGCGCAGCGCTTCGGGGTAGCAGCGCCCGACCAGCACATACAGCGACACCGAAATGGCACCCGCCCCCAGCCCCTGCAGCAGCCGGCCCAGCACCAGCACCGGCATGTGCTGGGCCAGCCCCGCCACCAGCAGGCCGGCAATGAAGCAGGCCAGACCCAGCCACAACGGCCGCGCAGGACCTTGCTGGTCGCTCCAGCGCCCGGCCAGCGTCATGCCGATCACGCTGGTGGCCAGCGTGCCGCCAAAGGCGAGGGCATACAGGCGTAATCCGTCCAGCGCGGTGGCCACGGTCGGCATCGCGGCCGCCACGGCCAGCGCCTCGAACGCATGCAGCGAGACCAGCGCCACCATGCCCACGGTGGTGGCGCGGTAGCGCGGCGAAAGAATGGAGTCCCCGGCAGGGGCGGTGGCAGCGGACAAGGGTTCAGACGACATGGCAATCCAGAAAATCAGAGACAGCGGCGCTTGCGATGCGCGCCGAGGTCACGCAGGATCACACCTTAACCATGGTTGAGGTCAAGGCGTGATCGCGCAGGAGCTGAGTGTAGGTGAGGTGGCGCGCCGCAGCGGGGTGGCAGTGTCGGCTTTGCACTTCTACGAGCGCAAGGGTCTGATTCACAGCCTGCGTACCGCGGGCAACC
>JAEXNZ010000204.1 GCA_023439425.1 Pseudomonadota bacterium | reverse complement strand
TGATTATAAACCTACTAGTAGGTAGGGTGTTTATTTGTAGAAAGGGCCCGCCAATGGCAGGCCCGTCGTGGCTTCAGTTTGCTGGGGTCAAACGCGCGATCTGGAGCTTTGCCAGCGCTGCAAAGGTGTTGGCGTCGCCAAAGCCACGTGCTGCCAGCATGGCACCATGGACAGCGGACATGAACGCCTTGGCCTCGTCTTCCGGACTCCCCTGCAGCAGGAGTTGGCCCTGCGCCGCGCCCTTCTCCAGGGTCAGTGCCAGCCACCCGGTCAGGTCCTCGAAATGCCCACGCACCTCGGTGGCGATCTCCGGTGGAATCAGCGGCAGTTCCGCAGCCAGCATCGCGCAGATGCAGAACGAGGATGTACCGCCTGCAATACAGGCCGACCAGTAGTCCACATACGCCCGCAGCTCGCGCAGGGGATCGGCCAGTTGGCGGTCAAGCAGGGCCAGGCCATCGCGCGCCTCGGCGCGATACAGCACCACGACCGTGCGTACCAGCTCGGCCTTGCTCGGGAAGTGGTGGTGGATGCTGGCCTTGCTGATGGCGACCCGCTCGGCGATGTCTGCATAGCTGAAGCCGTTGTAGCCACCGGACTCGAGCAGGGTCCGGGCGTGGGTGACGATCTCGGTGGCTTTGGGGGACAGATCGGGGTGCATGACTATCACTCTACTAGTAGGTAGACCGCGAATCAATGCCGACAATCGGTGCCATTTCCAGCGGCGTCATTCGTTACAGAACGTTGAAGGCTTCACGGCGGTCGTCTGTCGACCGACCCTACCCGGGATTCATTCCGCGAGGGCCCGATTCCGGCGTGTTGGCCAGATCATTGGGGAGGGATTGCAACGGCCGAGGTCATTCGTCGCCCGCGCATCCCCACAAACAACAAGGGCACCTTTCGGTGCCCTTGTCATTCAACAGCAGGATTATTCCCACTCGATCGTCGCCGGCGGCTTGCCGGAGATGTCGTAGACCACGCGGGAAACGCCGCGCAGTTCGTTGATGATGCGGTTGCTCACCGTGCCGAGGAAGTCGTACGGCAGGTGGGCCCAGTGCGCGGTCATGAAGTCGATGGTTTCCACTGCGCGCAGTGCGATCACCCACTCGTAGGCACGTGCATCACCGACCACGCCGACCGACTTCACCGGCAGGAACACGGCGAACGCCTGGCTGGTCTTGTCGTACAGATCGGCCTTGCGCAGTTCGTCGATGAAGATGGCATCGGCCTTGGCCAGCAGTTCGGCGTACTCGCGCTTCACTTCGCCGAGGATACGCACGCCCAGGCCCGGGCCCGGGAACGGGTGGCGGTAAACCATGCTGCGCGGCAGGCCGAGCTCGACGCCGAGACGACGCACTTCGTCCTTGAACAGTTCGCGCAGCGGTTCCACCAGGCCCAGCTTCATGTGTTCCGGCAGGCCGCCCACGTTGTGGTGGCTCTTGATGACATGGGCCTTGCCGGTCTTGCTGCCGGCCGACTCGATCACGTCCGGGTAGATGGTGCCCTGCGCCAGCCACTTGGCGTTGCTGAGCTTGTTGGACTCTTCGTCGAAGATGTCGACGAACAGGTTGCCGATGATCTTGCGCTTGGCTTCCGGGTCGCTGACGCCTTCCAGCTTGGCGAAGTAACGATCAGCCGCGTTGACGCGGATCACCTTGACGCCCATATGCTCGGCGAACATCGCCATCACCTGGTCGCCTTCCTGCCAGCGCAGCAGGCCGGTGTCGACGAACACGCAGGTCAGCTTGTCGCCAATCGCCTTGTGCAGCAGCGCAGCAACGACCGACGAATCGACACCGCCGGACAGGCCGAGGATCACTTCGTCATCGCCGACCTGCTCGCGCACGCGGGCAATCTGGTCGTCGATGATGTTGGCGGCGGTCCAGAGGGTCTGGCAGCCACACACGTCGACCACGAAACGACGCAGCAGGGTCTGGCCCTGCAGGGTGTGGGTCACTTCCGGGTGGAACTGCACGCCGTACCAGCGCTTCTCTTCGTTGGCCATGGCGGCAACGGGAATGCGGTCGGTGGTGGCGGTGATGGTGAAGCCCGGGGGAGCCTGGGAGACGTGGTCGCCGTGGCTCATCCACACGTTCAGACGCGGCTCGCCGCCGTGATCGCTGAGGCCGGAGAACAGCGCATCGGGGTTGATGACGTTGACTTCAGCGTGGCCGAACTCGCGCTGGTCAGCGGCTTCGGTGGCACCACCCAGCTGCGCAGCCAGGGTCTGCATGCCGTAGCAGATGCCGAAGATCGGCAGGCCGCTGTCGAACACTTCCTGCGGCGCGGCGGGCGCGCCCGGCAGGGTGGTCGATTCCGGGCCACCGGAAAGAATGATGCCCTTGGCACCGAACGCGGCAATTTCAGCCGGGTCGTGGTCCCACGCCCAGATTTCGCAGTACACGCCGATCTCGCGGATGCGGCGGGCGATCAGCTGGGTGTACTGCGCGCCGAAATCGAGAATGAGGATCTTGTCGTTGTGAATGTTGGTCATGACGCCCGGCAATGCAGTGGTGAATACGAAAAGCGATGTGTGCAACCGATGGCGGATAGAGAAAGAGGAACGGGAAGTGGCTTCCTCGTTCCTCTTTGCTCACCGGCACATCAGGCGCGGTAGTTCGGCGGTTCTTTGGTGATCTGCACGTCGTGGACGTGGCTCTCACGCTGCCCTGCCCCGCTGATCTTGACGAACTTGGGCTGGGTGCGCATTTCGTCGACCGTGGCGCAACCCACATAGCCCATGGTGGCGCGCAGGCCGCCCATCAGCTGGTGGATGATGCCGCCGACCGGACCGCGGTACGGCACGCGACCTTCGATGCCTTCCGGCACCAGCTTGTCGGCGCTGGACGAATCCTGGAAGTAACGGTCCTTCGAACCCTTTTCCATCGCGGCCAGCGAACCCATGCCACGGTAGCTCTTGTACGAGCGACCCTGGAACAGTTCGGTTTCGCCCGGCGATTCCTCGGTGCCGGCCAGCAGGCCGCCGACCATGATGGTCGAGGCACCGGCGGCCAGCGCCTTGCCGATATCACCGGAGTAGCGGATGCCACCGTCGGCGATGAGCGGAATGCGATCCTGCAG
>JAEXNZ010000166.1 GCA_023439425.1 Pseudomonadota bacterium | reverse complement strand
GCAGAACGGCCTGGGCCTTCTGATCATCGGTGTAGTGACGGCGAGGGGGACGTGACATAGGGAACCTCCAAGTGCGAGTAAATTATCGCTTCTTGGCGTCCGTTTCAGCGGGGCAGGTTCACACCCTCCCGCCAACCAGACGCCGAAGATCGATAATGACGCCAGGATTGACGCGGCAACGAACCGATCTATCGTAGTTCCCCTCAATGCGACGGGGATCGAACCGAGCAAAATTCAGATCAAGCTCGCACTCTTCCGCTCTCAGAGCTACCCAGCAACTTCCAATGAAAAGTGCGCCTTCCAGCTGATGCTTGAGCTCGCTCGGAACCTTCGGAGTCAGCGCGTCCGCCATCAACGAGACACGAGGTCAGCCTCGTCCATGGCGAGGGCCACTGGGAACTCCAACTCGTAGATCTTCTCGATCTCTCTCAGATAGGGCGATATGGCCTCGGATTCGTCAATGCCAAAGCTTCGCGCCATGGATCTGGCGAGCTCGACCTGCGCTTGAAGGATCTGTGCCTTGGCGTGGACTTCCGCAACCCATTTCACCGATTGACCCTCAGGATCCCTTTACGGACGCCGCTGGACATACGCTTGGCCTGCAGCTCATCCACCCTCACGCATTGAAAGAGCGCCCGCAGATCACTTGGGGAGTGCTGCACACCTTCCGGCAGGCACCCTGTCTTCGTCAACGCCAGAATCGGCATTACCCACCTTGCTGGATCGCTCCAAGAACTGGCGGCAACTCTCCTCATTGCGCTCAAGTCCCGCAACCTGAGTGATCGCCAACCGCAATCGTAGCGGTCCCTGCGCCCCTTGTTATGAGTTGCTTCAACGAAGAACCTGCGAACGCGCCAACTTGTCGCAGTCGACCCATTCCCCGCAGGGACCAATCGCTTCACGGAATCTGATAACCCCGGCCCGATTCGAACGGGCGACCTTCCCCTTAGGAGCGGGGCGGGCGGCCAGGAAGGGATAAGGCTTCGGTCGCGACTATTCCAACATTGTGCCGCCCTAGCCATAGAACTGGTCCATAAGCCGTGACCGGCTAACGGCACAGGCACGCGGATTACGACGCGACATGCGCACCAGAGCGCTGATCAAGAGAGATGAGTGCAGGCTGCTGAAGGCGGGTCTCTCCTCGCGATGCTACAACGGTGTTGAAAACGCTTATCAGCTGAATCTGAAGCGCGTTTGCCTGTACACAAACGTGACTTGCAATGCCTGCGCGCTCTTCCTGGCCCTCAGTTGTGGCCAATATCTGGACCGATTCCAAACTAGCCGCTCGGAGTGTGATAACGGAGGAAAGATAATCGCTCATCACTGGGTCAAACACATTGGTTGTTTCACATATCCTATCCAGGCGCGCAGTATCAAAGCCGCGCAGCACCATCTCCAGCGCCTCCTCGGATCCAGGTTCCCGTATCAGCAATATCTCAGCGCTGCCAAGCCCCGCCTCAGCTGCGCTAGAGTTGAGGTGAGAGCTCACCGAGCGCAGCCTGGCTAGTTCCAGACCTAAGTCTCCAGCGATCAGCTTCAGGAGCCGCGACGCATCTGCTCGACGCCGCGACCAAGCGGAGACCCGATCCGCGACGTAGATAACCGCCGCGAGTACAACAGACAACGCAGTGGCTGCAGCGCTGACAGCGTCTGCCGTCCAGAAGTTTGCGTCGCTGTCCATACTTCCCCCGAATTGATGGTGTTGCGCCGAACGTCGCCGCCCGCCTCAGGTGGCATCGGCCCTCCATCAATGATACGCCACAGGGATACGAAGCTAGGTGATACATTCAGCGACAGCCGATTGAAAGTCTGCCGTGATTTTCAATGAAAATCAGCCCCTTGACCTCAATTTAGTTCCACTTACCACCAGGCAAGAGGCATCAAATCGACTGTGTGCCCGTGATGCGGGCGAGAATTGCGAAACGAATCCCGAGCGCGTAGCAATCATCCCGTGCCTTCGGCCATCCAGCGCGAAGGCGCTGAATCAATAATTTCCCGAAGAGTGAACTGCACTTCGTGCCTCAGGGCAGAAATCTGGCGAGTCACCTTCTCGACGACGATAGCATATGAGCCGCCTTGACCCACCGTCACAGCATCGTGAGAACTAATGACACGCGGATCGACCGTGCCCGCCAAGACAGCATCACGGGCTTCATCATAGAACTCAAACTTTGCGTCTGACTCACTGAAGGCAAGGAAGAAGCCTGATGCAGCCTCCATAACCGAGGTTCTCGTCTCCTCAAACTTTCCGGCGCGGAGCACGCGAGCCGCGATTGATGGGCTCAGGTACGCTCCCGTAGAACCATTCTCGTTCAGCAATTCGATCCCGGACTTCTGCACAAGCTTGAGCAACTCATTCAAGCGAGCATAGGCACGCGGCCCAACCTGCAGCATCTGGTTGATTGCCTCTTGCTCTTCAGGCGAATCTGCAAAGTGGACCATGATCGCAAATAGATCGGAGACGCGATCGTGGAGGGCTTGTTCTCCTGCCTTCATTTCAATCCGCAACGAGCCAGGCACGGCTTGCGAGAAATGAAGCGTGGCACGCTCCTCCAGAGTAGTCGACCACCGGCCACGACTTGTGACAGCGTCCCCCTCCATCGACTGCGCCAATGTTGTCCAAAGCCTTTGGAACGAGCTCAATACTCCTGAAAGCGCTCTGAAGCTGAGGAGATCGTGACTATTCGCTATCCCGAGGGTCAAGCGAGGAAGCGCAACTGGCGTATAAAATTCGGAAAGCAGCGCTCTGGCTTCTTTGGGCAGTTTGCTACTAGGGTCCGGGAGCACGTCCATCCTGAGGTCCTCGACAGGGACCTCCCATACTTCCCTTACAAGAAGATCGTCGTCCAGATCGACTACCGAGATACCTTCCTTAACAATTGCGGCGTAGGTCGAACAATGACCTCCAGCTAGTGCAAGTAGTTCGACGCTGGAGACTGGCGAGAACAACCACCGGACAACAACATCGTCCTCGTCGGCGGCAACACCAAGGCACTCTTTCCCATTGATCCGTGCAAACAAGATCTGGGGTCCCTCGTACTCCGCAAGAACAGAAACGATCTCAAATCGGATACTGGGAGTGATAGAGCCTTGACCAAGCGTCCAGTTCTGTTTCATGGGTGTGGGCCAAACAGTTGGTGCGCAAGCGGGAGAACTCCAGCAAAAAGCCAGAGAGAATGATGGCCTACTGGCCCGGTCTGCTTTATCACCCCATGCGTGTGGTCTAACGAAGCGACCGCAATGAGCTGGTTCTTCAATCGCGGCACGGAGCCGCGAAGATCGTTTAGGTATTCCGGGGTACGCGAGCATGAGAGCGCAGCTCGCAAGCACGGATCCTGTTTAACGAATCTCCCTTCCTCCAGGGCGCTCTTCATGTCAGCAGCAGTGGCGGGAAGAGTCGCAACGAGTCGAAATACAGATCCATCCGGTGCAACAGCATCCGACGGGGGACAATGGAGTGGAACGTGGCTGGGCCATGAGCTAGTACTCAGTCCATCCGTAGACATAAACCCTCACAAGTGAGATCACGCGCGGAGCTTGGACCGGAATGACCCGAAATGCAACTCGCCTGCCACAAAAGGAGCCCGCACGTACCGTCCTTCCGGCGTTTACAGCACATCCAGCTAGCCGCTCGGCGGCGAGTGCGTACTTGCCCGGCCAAGGGCGTCGACTCTGGGCCGATCAAGGACTATGGATCGCCTAGCACCTGCCCCTACCATACGCCGTAGGTGAACTCATTCCACCAGCACCTGCCCATCCCCTGGATTCGCCCCCCATGGGCGGGCCGGTTACTTCCTGGTGCGACTCAGTCCTGGCGGATATCGGACCACTTCAGCCCGGAACCGGTCTTGGTGCCGCTCGGCCGACAGTTCCGCGCCGGCGTTTGCCTGTACCCATTGCAGAGCTTTTCCGCTGCTGCCGGCCCCGCTGATGGTCAAGCTGATCCACCATCTCTGATCGTCCACACCCTGGTACAGGCGCGGGACCTCTACCGAGTCGAACAGCAGTTGGTTGGGGTAGTCGTGGTCGCAGCACCAATGGCACGCCAACGGAAGTCAGGCGGGAGCATGGCGCGCGATCCTACCGACGGCCGCCCCAAATCCTGCGAGGAAGAAAGCCTGCCACCGATCCGTGGTCAAGCCGAGGGAGTCGGAGGGTGACCACGCATCCGGGTGAAACTGGCCAGCGTGGGCGCTAGGCCCGTCGGCGGATGTCTCCCCGCACCGCCAGTGAATCTGCGGCCGCGCCGTTAATTCAGTGCGAGGGTCGCAAAGCTCTCAGTTGACGTGCGGGCGGACGAGGGCGGTCATACGGTCAAAGCCCGCCGGACTACGCTACTACCGAGAAGTATCACGCTCATCTCACTCCAGAGGGAGAAGACGACGCAGTAAAAAAGCTTCGGTTCTAACTAGCGATACGTCGCGCTAGACTTCTCTATCTCGATGTTCTGGAAGCCCATACTTCCCAGCATGATCTGAAGCGATCGAACTTCGACATTAGCCCTAGGCCCAACGAATATCTTCTTTACGGCGGAGTGCCCCCCGGGAAGTTCCAGATCAACAAATGCCGTTGGAACCGATCCTCGCATGTAGAACCTCACATCAGGCGGCGTGACGGAGTCCTCATAGGTAGGCACAAGAACGCCATCGCCCCGAGTTAGCGAAATGTGGTGAACCAAGCGCACCTCGTCCTCTTCTTCGAAGGCAGGATTCTTGAAGCCCACTGTGTCCAAGAGCATGATCAGAAGCGCCTTCATTAAGCTCTTGCCGTCCACAACAGCATCGGGGGAAGCAATAATTTTTGAAATGGCTTCACCAAGATGCCACCGCTGCTTTTCTGGCTCATAGCAAACATCTAATGGCCTGACTGGCATTCTTGCCATCGCTGCTGAATCGAAGCCTACTGCGAACCCTGCACCGTTATCAGCGTAGGCTCGCCACTGGCTGAGAACGTCACCGCGCTTAGAAAGACAGCACGCAGTCAGCAAGCCATGCTCCTCGAGAATACCTTGGGCAGTGACGAACCAGTCCGCAATCCCCTTTGCTTTTGCAAATGCTTCTGCGTCATCCGCGGCAATTGCTCCCATTGCCCTCTTCAGCAGCTGCGCTCCCCACTTAAACTCCATGGAGTCATTCATCGAAAGGACATCGGAGAAGCGTAGCTTTTTACCCTCCAAGATTGCATGCAGAGTAGCGGGACTGCAGTAGTGAAAAAGCAGTTCACCTTCTTTTGCTTTGTATTCCAGAGTCGAAATCAATAGGCACCTCGCCAGCGGCCCAAATGTCGTGTACCAAGTGTGCCAGACGATGGCGAAATAGATCGAGGATAAGGCCATTCGGCGCGGCGAGTCACCACCTAAGTCGTTGATCATGGTGACCCCGGCCCGATTCGAACGGGCGACCTTCCCCTTAGGAGGGGGACGCTCTATCCAGCTGAGCTACGGGGCCATGCGGGCGGAAGCATACCGCCGATGCGTGACGGGCCGGCATTGCACCGGCCCCGCCTATAAGGATACCTGCATTCAGCGAGGTGACCAAGGCTGGCCACCCCGCAAATCCGCCGGAATCAGCGGATATCCAGCTCCGGGAAGCCCTTGACCACCTCGTCCACGGCCTTGATCTGGGTCAGGAACGACTCCAGCGCGGCCAGCGGCAGTGCGCTCGGGCCGTCGCAGCGGGCGTGGTCGGGGTCACGGTGGGCTTCCAGGAACAGGCCGGCCAAGCCGAGCGCCATGCCGGATCGGGCCAGTTCGGCCACCTGACGGCGGCGGCCGCCGCTGGCCTCGCTGCCGGCGTCGCGGCGCTGCAGGCTGTGGGTGACGTCAAAGATGGCCGGCAGACCACCGGTGGACTCGATCATCTCGCGGAAGCCGAGCATGTCCACCACCAGGTTGTCGTAACCGAACTGGGAACCGCGCTCGCACAGGATGATGTTCTCGTTCCCGGCCTCGCGGATCTTGCTGACGATGTGCTTGATCTGGGTGGGGCTGAGGAACTGCGGCTTCTTGATGTTCACCGCCCTGCCCGTTTCCGCGATCGCCACGACCAGGTCGGTCTGGCGCGCGAGGAAGGCGGGAATCTGCAGCACGTCCACCACTTCGGCCACGGGGGCAGCCTGGGCCACTTCGTGGACATCGGTGATGACCGGGATGCCGAACTGGCGCTTCACTTCTTCGAAGATGCGCAGGCCTTCTTCCAGGCCGACACCACGGAAGGACTTGATCGAGGAACGGTTGGCCTTGTCGAACGAGGCTTTGAAGACGTAGGGGATGCCCAGCTTGCGGGTGACCGTGGTGAAGTGCTCGGCCGCGTGCAGGGTGGAATCGAGGTCTTCCAGGACGTTCAGGCCGCCGAAGAGGACGAACGGGAGACGGTTTCCTACGGTTACGCCTTCGGCGACGGTGACGTTCATTCAGGTTCCTGGGGGATGTTCAGAAAGGGATTGTAACGGGTTGGATATGGGGGCGGTTTTGGGGTATTGCATTGGCCCACGGGTGCAGGCGTGGGAAGGTGCGGTGCGGCGGTGCGGCATGGCGCTTCAGAGCAGACTGATAGAATGGTGGGTCTGCACCCTTTTCGATACGCAACAGGAGTTTGCATGTCCTCTGCCCTGCTCAAGGCCCTTGGCCTGGATGCAACCAACGCTGGCACCTACCTTGGCAATGGCGAATGGTCCACGGCCAGCGCCGGGGTGATCACGCCGGTGAACCCGACCACGGGTGAAGCCATCGCCCAGGTGCATGCCACCACCGAGGCCGACTACGAAACCGTGGTCGCCCGCGCCCAGGAAGCCTTCAAGGTGTGGCGCACCACCCCGGCCCCGCGCCGTGGCGAAGCCGTGCGCCTGTGTGGCGAAGCGCTGCGCGCCAACAAGGACGCGCTGGGCTCGCTGGTTGCGCTGGAAATGGGCAAGAGCAAGCCGGAAGGCGACGGTGAAGTGCAGGAGATGATCGACATCGCCGACTTCGCCGTGGGCCAGAGCCGCATGCTGTATGGCTACACCATGCACTCGGAGCGCCCGGGCCACCGCATGTATGAGCAGTACCAGCCGCTGGGCCTGGTCGGCATCATCAGTGCGTTCAACTTCCCGGTTGCGGTGTGGGCGTGGAACTCGTTCCTGGCCGCCATCTGCGGTGATATCTGCATCTGGAAGCCGTCCAACAAGACCCCGCTGACCGCCATTGCCTCGATGCGCATCTGCAACGAAGCACTGCGCGATGCCGGATTCCCGGACATCTTCTTCCTGATCAACGACGCCGGCACCGCGCTGTCGGAAAAGCTGGTGGAAGACCGCCGCATTCCGCTGATCAGCTTCACCGGCTCCACCCAGGTGGGCCGCACCGTGAACGAAAAGGTCGCGCGCCGCCTGGGCCGCTGCCTGCTGGAACTGGGCGGCAACAACGCCATCATCCTGGACGAAACCGCCGACCTGAAGCTGGCCGTGCCGGGCATCGTGTTTGGCGCGGTGGGCACCGCCGGCCAGCGCTGCACCACCACGCGCCGCCTGATCGTGCACGAATCGATCTACGACAACGTGCTGGCCACGCTGAAGAAGGCGTACAAGCAGGTGGAAGGCAAGATCGGCGACCCGACCGATGCCGCCAACCTGATGGGCCCGCTCAACAGCGACAGCGCGGTGCAGCAGTTCCTGGCCTCGATTGAAAAGGCCAAGGCCAGCGGCGGCACGGTGGAAACCGGCGGCACCCGCATCGATCGCCCGGGCAACTTCGTGCTGCCGGCGATTGTCACCGGCCTGAAGAACAGCGACGAAGTGGTGCAGCACGAAACCTTCGCGCCGATTCTGTACGTGATGAAGTACAGCACGCTGGACGAAGCCATCGACATGCAGAACGGCGTGCCGCAGGGCCTGTCGTCGTCGATCTTCACCCAGAACCTGAAGGCGGCCGAGCGCTTCCTGTCGGCGGCCGGTTCGGACTGCGGCATTGCCAACGTCAACATCGGTACCTCGGGTGCGGAAATCGGCGGTGCGTTCGGTGGCGAGAAGGACACCGGCGGTGGTCGTGAGTCGGGCTCGGATGCGTGGAAGGTCTACATGCGCCGCCAGACCAACACCATCAATTATTCGGATTCGCTGCCGCTGGCGCAGGGCATCAAGTTCGATCTGTGATGGCGAACGTGCCGGGCAATGTGCCGACCAACGGTCGGCACCTACCGGGGGCAGTCAGCGTTCTCGATGGCCGGCGCGTGTTGGATTTTTCCGGCCGCCGCGTTCTGGTGGCCGGGGGCAGCAAAGGCATTGGCCGGTGCATGGCACTGGCCTTTGCTCGCGCAGGGGCCCACGTTTCGGTGTGCGCACGTGGCGAGGCCGGCTTGGCCGCGCTGCGGGCGGATGCCGCCCAGGCCGGTGTGGACATCCACACCGTGCCGGCCGATCTTGGCAAGCCCGAGAACATCCAGCACTGGCTGGAAGCCGCCGCCGACGCCTTGGGCGGCATCGATGTACTGGTGAACAACGCCACCGGCTACGGCATGGCCGACGATGACGCCGGCTGGGAGGCCAGCCTCAACGTGGACCTGATGGCGGCGGTGCGCACTTCGCGGTTGGCCCTGCCCTGGCTGCGGCAGGCCACTGATGCCTGCATTCTCAATCTTGGGTCGATTGCCGGCCTGCAGCCACGTCCGGGTGCCGCGCCCTATGCGGCGGCGAAGGCCGCGCTGATGCACTACACGACCTCGCAGGCACTGGGCCTGGCACCGGACCGCATCCGGGTCAACGCCATAGCCCCGGGCTCGATCGAGTTTGCCGACGGCCTGTGGGACCGTCGGCGCACGGAAGACCCTGCCCTGTACCACGGCACGCTGGCCAAAATTCCCTTCGGCCGCTTCGGCGCGCCGGAAGAGATCGCCGACGCCGCCCTGTTCCTGTGCTCGCCGCTGGCGCGTTGGGTCACCGGCCAGACCCTGGTGGTGGACGGCGGCCAGGTACTGATGGGCTGAGACCTGCGTCGGAATTCCGGCGGTTTTGATGGGCTAAACCCCAGTCAGGCTCTATCATGTAGGTCCTGCCATGGAGGACCCGGATGAACCTGCCCGTACGTCAAACCAACACCATGGCCCTGATCAGCCTGATCGCCGGCATTCTGGGCTGGACCGCCCTGCCCGCGCTGGGCAGCATTGTGGCGATCATCACCGGGCACATGGCCCGCGGGGAAATCCGCCGCAGCGCGGGCACCCAGGAAGGCGACGGCATGGCCCTGGCCGGACTGATCATGGGCTACCTGATGGTGGGGTTGTGCCTGCTGGGCATTCTGCTGTTCGTGCTGTTCATTGGCGGACTGTTGTGGATGGTCCCCAACTATTCATGAGGTGCGCATGAGCCCTTCCGACGCGACCGAGCGTTTCAGCAACCGCGTGGCGGACTATGTCCGCTATCGGCCGGGCTACCCGCCGGCCCTGCTGGACTGGCTGCACCACGACATGGGCGTGCCCACCGAAACGCTGGTGGCCGACATCGGAGCCGGCACCGGCATCTCCACCCGGCTGTTCCTGGCCGCCGGCCACCCGGTGATCGCGGTGGAACCAAACGCGGCCATGCGCAACGCCGCCGACGCTTGGCTCAGCCCCGACTATCTGCGCCTGAAGCTGGTGGACGGCACCGCCGAAGCCACCACCCTGGCCGACGACAGCGTGGGTCTGGTCAGCGCGGCGCAGGCCTTCCACTGGTTTGACATGGAGGCAGTGCGCACCGAATGGCGGCGCATCCTGCATCCGGGTGGACAGGCACTGGTGTTCTGGAATTCGCGCCTGCTGGATTCGTCGCCGTTCCTGATCGGCTACGAACAGCTGCTGCTGGAGTTCGGCACCGATTACACCGAAGTGGCCGAACGCTACCAGGACGATGCCACCATGAAAGCCTGGTTCGGAAAGGGTTTCCGTGCCATGGCGAGTTTCCCCAACGTGCAGCACATGGATGCCGACGGCCTGCGTGGCCGGCTGCTTTCTTCCTCGTACGCACCGCCGCCGGAGCATCCGCGCCACGCGCCGATGCTGGTGGCCCTGCAACAGCTGTTCGACGCACACGCGGTCGACGGTCGCATTGCCTTCGAGTATCAAACCCGTGCCTTCATCGGCACGCTGGACTGACTGGACCCTATGTATTCGCTTGCCCGTCCCCTGCTCTTCTCGCTTGATGCCGAACGCGCCCACGGCCTGACCCTGAGCGCGCTGGACATGGCCTACCGCACCGGCACCACGCCGCTGCTGGCTGCCCGCTCCGCGCCACTGCCCACGAATGTGTTCGGGCTGCGCTTCCCCAACCCGGTTGGCCTGGCCGCCGGGCTGGACAAGAACGGCGACCACATCGATGCACTGTTCGCGCTGGGGTTTGGCTTCGTGGAGATCGGCACGATCACCCCGCGCCCGCAGGAAGGCAACCCGAAGCCGCGGTTGTTCCGGCTGCCGGAGCAGCAGGCCATCATCAACCGCATGGGCTTCAACAATGCGGGCGTGGACGCGCTGGTGCGCAACGTAGAACGCAGCCGCCGCCGCACTGGGCTGCTGGGCATCAACATCGGCAAGAACAAAGACACGCCGAACGAAAATGCGTTCGACGATTACCACCACTGCCTGCAGAAGGTGTATCCGCTGGCCGACTACATCACGGTGAACATCTCGTCGCCGAACACCGCCGGCCTGCGCGAGCTGCAGGAAGAAACGGCGCTGCGCCAGCTGATCTCGCAGCTGCGCGACAGCCAGGAAGCGCTGGCCGCCCAGCACGGCCGCCGCGTGCCGATGCTGGTGAAGGTGGCTCCGGACCTGAGCGACCGCGACATCGACGCCGCCGCCCGCGTCCTTGGCGAATTGAACGTCGACGGCGTGATTGCCACCAACACCACGGTGGACCGCAGCCTGATCGCCGGCAGCCCGCTGGCGTCGGAAGCCGGCGGCCTTTCCGGTGCACCGCTGATCAGCCAGAGCACGCTGGTGCTGCGCCGCCTGCGCGCGCGCCTGCCGGAATCGGTGCCGCTGATCGGCGTGGGCGGCATTCTGTCCGGTGCCGATGCGGTGGCCAAGATGGCCGCCGGTGCGGCACTGGTGCAGTGCTACAGCGGACTGATCTTCCGTGGCCCGGCGCTGGTGCATGAGTGCGTGGAAGCGATCCGCCGACGACGCGAAGCCCCCAGCCGTGGCGCGGTGGCTCCCCTATGAGTGACGCAATGCCTGCCATGACCGCCTGGACGCTGACCGAAAACGCCTCGCTGAAGGCGTTGAACACCTTCCATGTCGACGCCAGCGCCGAGCGCCTGCTGGAACTGCACGACGTCACCCTGCTGCCGGAAGTACTGGCCCTGCCTGAGGTAAGTGGCAAGCCGCTGCTGGTGCTGGGTGCCGGCAGCAATGTGCCGATTGCCGACGATGTGCCGGGCACCGTGCTGGTGTTCGCCAACCGCGAGATCACCGCGCTGGAGCACCGTGCCGACCACACCGTGGTGCGCGCCGGGGCCGGAGTGAACTGGCACGGGCTGGTGATGTGGTCGCTGCAGAATGGTCTTTCCGGGCTGGAGAATCTGGCCCTGATTCCCGGCACCGCCGGTGCCGCGCCGATCCAGAACATCGGCGCGTACGGCGTGCAGGTGGACGAGTTCATCAACGCGGTGGAAGCGTGGGACCGTGCCGAGCAGGCATGGGTGCGGCTGGAGGCCGAGGCCTGCCAGTTCGGCTACCGCGACAGCCTGTTCAAGCACGAACCGGACCGCTACCTGATCACTGCCATTGAACTGCGCCTGCCGCTGCTGCACGACCTGCGCGTGGGCTATGCCGGCATTGCCGAGGAAATGCAGGCGATGGGTGTGGAACTGCCGGTGGCCGCTGATGTGGCCAACGCAGTGATCGCAATCCGCCGCCGCAAGCTGCCCGACCCGGACGTGCTGGGCAACGCCGGCAGCTTCTTCAAGAACCCGGTGCTGCCGTTGGACCAGGTGGACGTGCTGCTGCAGCAGTACCCGGACATTCCGGTGTACCCGGCCGCGCAGGACACCCACCGCAAGGTGTCGGCGGCGTGGATGATCGAAGCCTGCGGCTGGAAGGGCTACCGCGACGGTGACGCCGGCGTGGCTCCGAGCCATGCGTTGGTGCTGGTGAACCACGGCAACGCTACCGGCGGCCAACTGCTGGATCTGGCCCGGCGCATTTCCGCTTCGGTGCTGGAGAAGTTCGGCGTGCCCATTGAACCCGAGCCGCGCCTGATCGGCGCACAGTGGTGAGCCCCGCCCCGCCAGCCCTGGCCGCCCCCACTCCGATGCGGGCGGCGCTGCTGATGCTGGGCAGCACGATGGCGTTTGGCCTGATGGCCATCGCCATCCGCTACGCCACCGCGCACGTGCCGACCCAGGAAGTGGCGTTCTTCCGCAACGCGTTCGGCTTGGTGGCCTTGCTGCCGATGCTGCTGCGTTCGGGGCCGAAGGTCTTCCGTACCCAGCAGCTGCCGCGTTATCTGCTGCGCAGCCTGATCGGGCTGGCCTCGATGCTCTGCGCGTTCTGGGCGATTGGCCATCTACCGATCTCGCAGGCGATTTCGCTTTCGTATGCCACACCGTTGTTCGTGACCATCGCCGCGGTGTTGCTGCTGGGCGAAGTGGTCCGCGTGCGACGCTGGGCGGCGGTGGCGTGCGGCTTCATCGGCGTGCTGATCATCGTGCGCCCAGGTGCGGACTCGTTTACCCCAGGCGTGTTGGTCGCAGTGCTGGCCGCCTTGTTGAGTTCCCTGGTGGCAATCCAGATCAAGCAGCTCACCCGTGTGGACGGTGCCGACACCGTGGTGCTGTACACCTATGTGTTCTGGGTGCCGCTGTCGCTGGTGCCGGCGCTGTTCACCTGGGTGTGGCCGACCGGCATCGCCTGGGTCTGGCTGGCGGCAACCGGCGTGCTGGGCACCGTAGGCCAGCTGCTGTGGACCCGGGCCCTGCGCCTGGGCGAGGTCTCCGCGCTGACCCCGATCAGCTTCATGCAGTTGCCGCTGGTAACCCTGCTCGGCTGGTTGCTGTTCAACGAAACGATTGATCGTTACACCGTGATCGGGGCCAGCATCATTCTCGGTGCCAACGCCTACATCGCCCACCGCGAGGCGGTGCTGGCCCGCCGCGCCGCCTCCAACGCCGCCACCCAGGCCGCCCATCCGGAATAACGCCGGGAACACAAGGCGCTGAACAACCCCGTAGAGCCACGCCCTGCGTGGCTTCGCGGTGCTTGGTACTCAGGCGCTCTGAATGTCATTCGATGCCTGCGGGCACTCGAACTGCTTCACACGCTCGACGCCCTGTTGCCGCCGGATTCCCCCAACCCTATTGACCTGTTGATGCGCCGAGGCCGAGCTAGAAAACGCGCCCGCTTGTCCTCCGCTAAGGTGCCAGCCGGACTGTGGGTATGGGGTGATCAAAAGTGACGCGCATGACGCGTCACTACCGGACGTTGCCTATTCCAAGCAGGAATGCCAGCAACGCCAGTCCGTAACCAGCCAGCAGTGCAATCCCGGTGCATTGTTTGCGGGTGTCACCCACGACAGCCGCAACCCCGGCGCTTCCCCCTGCAGCAAGTGCACCCAGCACGAACAACTGTGCCGCCGCGAGCATCCCTGCGCCGGCACCGCTGGTGAAAAGCAGCCACGCCGAAGTCACACCACACAGCACCGACACGGCGACAAGCACACGCCAGAGCGGCTTCATCACGGACACCGCCTACTCCAGCGGCAGCCGCCGCGCGAGGAAGTTGACTGCATTCTCCATCGCGTCAGGGTCGTTGTTGCTGAGTCCAATGACCACATACTGCCTGCTCGGGATCACCACGAACGCAGCGTTGGCACCCGACGCCCCGCCTTCATGCCCAAACTGCCGTGTTGCGTCCTCGCCGCTGACCATGAACCCGTAACCGTACCAGGCCTTGTGATTCTGGGGGGACGTGGCTTGTTCCAGCAGCGCGGGGGAGACCAGATCACCACGCAACAGCGCGTCACCAAACCGCCGCAGGTCGCCGATCGTGCTGTAGCCACCACCTGCCGCTGTGCCACGCCAGGGGAGTGACGCGGACTCGACCTTCCATTGGCCATCCACCTTCGTATAAGGCACTACCCGTCCAACCACGAGAATTGACTCGGGGTCCGAACCGGTGGAGGTCATGCCCGCCGGGGCGTAGATGTGCTTCTGGATATAGTCGTAATAGGACTGTCCGCTCACCGCCTCGATGATCGCACCCAGCACCACGTAGCCATAGTTCGAATAGCCATCCTGTGCGCCAGGCGCGTGCTCGGGCGCGCGCTTCCCAAAGTGCGCGATGTAGTCCGAATGAGTCTTCAGCCTCTGCGAGTAGCTGCTGAAGTCATCGCCGAAGATGTCACCCAACCCGCTGGTGTGGTTCAGCAACTGGCGGATCGTGATCGACTCGGCGATGGCTGGGTCCGGGTAGTCGGGAAGATGGCGACGGATGCTGTCGTTCAATGACAGCTTTCCGTCCTGCACCAGCTGAAGCACCGCCACTGCAGTGAACATTTTGTTCAACGACGCAATGCGGAATTGCGTCTCCGGCGTGATGGCCAGCTTCGCCTGACGATCTGCCAGCCCACCCCACCACTGGAAGACGACCTTGCCGCGCTCTGAGACAAGCAGCGCACCCGACAGCGCATCGGAAACCACCAGTGCATCCAGGCGCTCGTTCGCTGCTGCCCTCAGATCGCGAAGTGAAAGGCGTTTCGGGAGATACGCGGCGGGTGTCTCCACGCCTTCGATCTGAAAAAAGCTGACGTCGGCGGGATCAGCGGCGTCGACCTTGACGGTCACCAGCAGCGAGCGTTCGCTGGATTCAACACTGACGATTGCTTCGGCAATGGAGGGCGTATTCGACCTCATTTCCAGCAGCCGCCACGGCCCCATGGAGCTGCGCAGCTCCATGTCGCGCTGCGCGCTGTGTTCCATCTTGTAGGTGGCGATTACTGACTGCAGGCGCGTGATTTCACCGCTGTTGTAGGCGGACAGCCAGTGGTCGAGTATCTGTTGCGGGGTGGGGTCTGGGCTCGCTTCGGCGCTGGATGTCGTGGCGCTGATGAGGAGAAACGCTGTGAGAAGAATGGCTGACAACTTCATGCACTGCCCTCCTTGGTCTGTGATGTCATTGGGCACCACGATGACGCGCATGGCGCGTCACTACGGGGCCGTGCTGACCGCGGCCCAGCTGCGGGCGGCGGCGTCTACTACGTTGTTCGGGGCGAACTGGTCCTGCATGTAACGCAGTGCCTGCAGCCGCTGGCTGGGCGGTCGCGCCGCCGCGCCCGGTTCCAGCAGCAGGTCGTGGAACTCCTGGATGTCGTGCAGGATGCGCCAGTGACGGTAACAGGCCAGCCGGACGGGGTCGAGCGTGACAGGGCCGTAGCCTTCCGCGAAGCCCGGCGGGTCGTCGCGACCCCAGCGGCCGCCAACGCCGGCTCCGATGAACATCAGGTCGCATTCGCGTGGGGCGCGCAGCATGCCGTCCCAGTCGATGAGGCACAGGCCACCGTCTGGCCGCAGCAGGACGTTGCCGGCGTGTACGTCGCCGTGGCAGAGCACTTTGCTGGCAGGTTGCCCGGCCAGCCGCGCGCGCAGCTTGACGCAGCGCTGCCAGACATCGGCGATCAGGGGACGGTACAGACGCCAGCATTGGCGGAAACGCTCGGCCAGCGGATCGGAAACCGTCCAATGGGTGTCACCGTTGAGCAGCCACGCCCCCACCCGCTCCACCGCTGGTTCCTCTTCCAACTGCGGCTGGGCTAACGGAGCCAGCAGTGCGGCGGGCACCTCGGCCTCGTGCACACTGCGCAGCACCTGCCCGAGCCGGTGCCACTGCTCACGTGAGAGCGCGGCTTCAAAGCCGGATTGACCTTCGATGTAGGGGAACAGGGTCCATTGCAGGCCGTCGGCGAGTACGGCCGGTGCGCCATTGCGGGTGGTCTGCGGGGCAGCGACTTCAGTCAGCTGCAACTCGCTACGCAGGTACTGCAGCACGTTCCAGACGGCATCGCCCACTGCATAGCGGCGGCACTTCAGCCACCAGCGTGCACCGTCCTGGGCGACGATCTGGTAAACCGTGGCCCCGGCGTCGGCACCGGCCGGGCGCTGCACGACCTGTTCGGCGTGGACGTCGTAGGCCTGCGACAGCACGGCGGTGATCTGCGCGACGGATAACTCCTGGGGGTGCCGCATGTGTTTCCAATTGAGACGTGCGTGGATTGACTATCTCAGAATCGCTTGATGGCAGGTAGGCAATCCGTCACGAACTGCTGGATGGTGCGGGCCCTCGGCCGTCGCGGACATCTAACTTGGCTTGGGGCCTTGGCCGTCCCGGACGTCTAGATGGTGGCGTTGAGGGCCCCCCCCCCGGGGGGGGGCGGGGGGGGGCCCCCCCACCCCCCCCCGGCCG
>JAEXNZ010000151.1 GCA_023439425.1 Pseudomonadota bacterium | reverse complement strand
GGGCGTGGCTCTACGGGTGAAAGGTCGACGCCAAGGTGACGCCACCCGCCGAACCTGTTAACTTGCGCGACCTCATCGCGGTTGACAGCGCTTCCTGCCATCCGCGGCCCCGTTCCGCCTTGATGTCAGACGCATGCCCTCTTCCCGTTCGCTGCACCGCCCCACCCTGTCCCTGCTGGCCCTGGCCGTTGCCGCCACCCTGACCCACCCTGCGCTGGCCGCCCCGGCCGATTCGCCGACCACCCTCGATGCGGTCAAGGTCACCGCCGCCAGCGACGTCGAACAGGCCCGCGCCGCGCTCAAGCGCGTCCCGGGTGCCGGCAATGTGGTCGACCTGTCCCGCGCCAATGGCCGCCTGGCCAGCAGCGCCGACGTGCTGGCCTACCAGCCCGGCATCAGCGCACAGTCGCCGGGCAACGAAGGCACCAAGGTCTCGATCCGCGGCTCCGGCATCAATCGGGGCCCGGGCGCGCATGCCTCGGGCATTTCCGTCTCACTGGATGGCCTGCCACTCACCGGCCCCGGGGGCACCCCCTACGAACTGCTGGAACCGCTGTGGCTGAGCCGCGCCGAAGTGCTGCGCGGGGCCAACGGTATCGAACGCGGTGCGCTGGCTCTGGGCGGCGCGATCAACTACGTCAGCCGCAGCGGGCGCGATTCGGCCGGGCTGGAAGTGCAGTATGAAGCCGGCAGCCGGGGCTACCAGAAGCGCAGCGTCGGCTATGGCGGCGTCAGCGGTGACCTGGATTACTACCTGGCCTACACCGACAGCGAGTACGACGGTTACCAGTACCACTCGGCCGGCGACGGCAAGGGCGCGATGGCCAATCTCGGATGGCAGATCACCCCGCAGCTGGAAACGCGCTTCTTCGTGCGTTACCGCGAAACCAACCACGAGACGCCCGGACGCCTCACCCGCGAGCAGATCCGTCACGATCCCCGTGCGGCCAATCCGGCCAACCTCGCCATCGACGCGCGCCGCCCGCAGCCGGGCAGCACCTGGCTGGGCAACATGACCACCTGGCAGATCGACGCGGACTCGTCGCTGCAGGCCGGGCTGGTGTACCACAAGTACCCGATGGACTTGAACGAAAGCCTGTATCGGCAGCAGCTGGACTACAGCAACCTCAACGCCACGCTCGACTACCGTCACCGTCACGCCCTGTTCGGCTATGACAGCGTCACCACCGTGGGCCTGCGCGTGACCCACGATCTGGATGCGGATGTGCGCGAGACGCTGCGCTATGCCAATAACGGTTACGCCGCCGGCACGCATACGCGTGACTTCTCGCATCACGGTACGGATACCATCGTGCACGCCAGCAACGAGCTCAGCCTCAACGACCGCCTGCGCCTGCAGACCGGGCTGGCGCTGATCAATACCCGTCGTGATGTGCAGGTCACCTGGCCGTACACGCCTGAGCGTCTGCATGACGACCAGTGGGACTACGCCCCGCGTGTGGGCTTCACCTGGCAGCAGACCCCGGCCACGCAGTGGTTCGGCAACCTGAGCCGTTCGGTGGAACCGGCGCACCCGTGGTCGATGATCTGGGGCTCGAACCTGTACTTCCCCGCCGGCAACGGTGCATCCAGCGGCCGCCAGCGCGCGCCGGTGGAACTGGACAACCAGACCGCCACCACGCTGGAGCTGGGTGCGCGTGGCGACAGCGTGATCGGGCGTTGGGAGCTGACTGGCTATTACGCACATGTGCGGCATGAACTGCTGACCGTGGAAGTACTGCCGGTGCCTAACCTCTTCGTGGCCGAGAACAACGCCAGCCCAACCGTGCATCGTGGCATCGAGGCCGGGCTGGACAGCACGTTGTGGGAAGGCCCGGGCGGTCGCCTTGGGCTGCGCCAGGCGTATACGTTCAACGATTTCCGCTACCGCGATGACGCGCGCTTTGGCTCCAACCGGTTGCCGGGGCTGCCGCGTCATGCGTATCAGGCCGAGCTGCGTTATGACCACCCGACGGGGTGGTATGCGGCGGTGAATACCGATGCGGCGTCGAAGATGGCGGTGGATTATGCCAACAGCTTCTGGGCCGATAGCCGCGCTGTGTTTGGGACGCGGGTTGGCTTCGACGCGCCCAGTGGCCGCTGGCAGCTGTGGGCGGAGATGCGCAATATCGGCGACCGTCACTACGCGGCGACGGTGACGCCGGGGTATGACGACGCCGGACGCGATGTGGCGCGTTCGACGCCGGGTGAAGGGCGTAGTGTGTATGCCGGGGTGCGTTGGCGGTTTGATTGACGCTCTGCTTTGGTGGGCTCGGTCGACAGACGACCACCGATATCAACCATCGCTGCTGTAAGGCATGACCTTCGAACGGGGAGGCGCTTTTCCGTTCGGGGTCATGCCCCACCGTGCCAATCAACGTTATCGGCGGTCGACTGTCGTGCGACCCTACCGGTGCAGTCCGCGGTCCTTGAGCTCGCTGCGATGTGCCTGCTTTGGTGGGGTCGGTCGACAGACGACCGCCGATAGCAAACATCAAGGCTGTAACGCATGACCCTCGAACGGAGAAGCGCTACTCCGTTCCGCGTCATGCCCTACGCCTCCGGACCCACCTCCACCCGGAACCACTCTGCAAACACCTCGTCGCCCATCCACGCGTTCTTCCGGCTCACCTCGAACATCACCGCCTCGTCTCTCTTCGCCCGCGCCAGCCGTTCCGGGTCGCCACTGCAGCGGGCAGCATCCAGCTCATGCTGCGCCTCTGCGAGAAACCGGGACAGGCGGTCATCAATTGCCCACACCGCCATTTCGACGCGCGGCCGACGCGTCGTACGTGCAACGCTGACGCCATGCAGGGCCAACTGAAGCCGTTCGAGGTGCTCCGGGTAATCCTTTAACTGCGTACGCAGGCTGCGGGGAATCGGTGGAAGCGTGCTGCGCTTCTGGGGTAGCACGGGAGGCTTTGGGTGACCGGGCAGCAGCCGTCGGATGTATGACTTCACCATAGGCCCCACTCGCTGCCGTCCTGCACTTCCAATCCTGTTGGATCGACACTGACCGGTAGCGGCACGATGCGTTCCTTCGGATGCGGCACTTGCTGCTCCGCCTTCTCCAGATCAAAGCGCGTCTGCAGGTTCATCCAGAACCACGGTGAGGTGTTGAAGTAGCAGCCCAGGCGGTGGGCCGTGTCAGCGGTGATGGCGGAGGCACACCGGGTGATTCCCGCAATGCGCGTGCTGGATACGTGGATGGCGCAGGCCAGCGCACGATTGGAGAGGCGGCGCGGCCGCATGAAGTCGTCGCGCAGGATTTCGCCGGGATGTAGCGGTGGGGTTGGTTCGCTTGCTGAAGTGGAACTCATAGTGGTCTCTGAAAGCGCGGGCGATGGGCAGGAGGTAGGATCGGTCGGCAGACGACCGCCGATAACAACCATTGCTGCTGTAACGCATGACCACCGAACGGGGACGCGCTTCTCCGCTCCAGGTCATGCCCCACCGCGCCAATCACCGTTATCGGCGGTCGACTGTCGTGCGACCCTACCGGCGGGTTCCCGGTGCGGTGCAAAACCCCGGCGTGAGGTGCAACGAAACCCTCAATCACGCCCAAACCCCGGGCTCGCCCAGCCTTCTCGACGCGCACGCTGCACTTCGTCTTCCTCGCCATACGCCGGCTCCGGCTGGCCAATCCCCATCTCATACGCCACATCATCAGACGCCTCCCGGAATGCATTGCTCCACAACGTGAGATCCACCGCATTCGGGTTCTCGCCCAGCTCCACCACGCGCTCCATGAACATCCGGATGGCTTCCGCAGGCGCGTAATGCTCCCGCATCACCACGCCCTTGAACCGGCAACGCAGGTCATCTTCCACCTTCGCCCTTACCCAGACCGGCTTTCTCATCGGCGTGCCCTCCGCCGGCGGCGGGGCTGCGAATGGTGCCGATACTCGCGCACCTGCGTGTAATGCACCTCGCGCAGCACTTCGGTGGGCATGTGCAGCATGCGGAAGCCCGGTGGGTAGATCGGCGTGGAGATGATGCGTTCGCCATCGAACTCCACCTTGAACCACGTGCCCTTGCCCAGCCCCATCTAACGCAGCCAGCGGCCGCGCATCATCATGTACTCAACCCCGCCGAGGTCATCATCATAAGGCGGCGGTGGCGTGGGTGGCGTGCCGCCACATATCGCGCAGCGATGCGCAGGTGCTGCGTTGTTGAACTCGTCTTCGGGTGTGACCAACCGTTGCGGTTGCATGGCAAACCTCCTGCAGAGTGCGACCCCTGCCGGAATGGCGAGGGGTCGGGAGGTTAGAACCGCAAACGAAAGTGAGAACAAACGGCGGGCATATTCCCCCCTTGCGGGGGTGTTGTATTAGCC
>JAEXNZ010000132.1 GCA_023439425.1 Pseudomonadota bacterium | reverse complement strand
CCGGCCAGGCCAACCTGGAGCGGCTGGAACGCACCCGCGACCTGGTCCAGGCGCGCTTCGATGCCGGCGCGGTATCGCGCCTGGAAGTGCGTCAGGCCAGCCAGAGCCTGGAAGCGCAGCGTTCGGCACAGAGTGCACTGGAGCAGCAACGGGTGGTGGCGCGCAACGCACTGACCGTGCTGCTGGATGGCCAGCCGTGGCCGCAGGCGGATGAGCCGCAGGTGCTGGAAAGCATCGGCAGCCCGCCACTGGCCGAAGGCCTGCCGGCCGAGCTGCTCGGCCGCCGCCCCGACCTGCGTGCGGCCGAACTGCGCCTGCGCAACAGCCTGAAGAACATCAAGGTCACTGCCACCAGCTACTACCCGGCGCTGAGCCTGAGCGGCGGGGTGAACAGCAGCGCCACCTCGTTGTCGGATGTGCTGAGGAATCCGGTGGCCACGCTGGGCGCTGGCCTGTCACTGCCGTTCCTCAACATCCGCCAGGCGCAGCTGGATACCAAGGTGGCGGGAACGGATTACCAGATTGCCGCGAACAGCTTCCGCAGCACGTTGTACACCGCGCTTTCAGAGGTGGACAACGCATTGTCGGCACGTACCCAGTTCGCCACGCAGGTGGCGGCGTCGCAGGCGTCGTATGACGAGGCGGTGGAGATCGAGCGCATGTACGAGGTGCGCTATCGCGTGGGTGCGACCGACCTGCGTACGTGGCTGGAGGCGCAGCAGACCCGGCGTGATGCGGAGCTTTCGTTGGCGTCGGTGAAGCAGCGTCAGTTGATCAATGACGTGACGCTGTTCAAGGCGCTGGGAGGCAGCGCCAACGCGCCGTAGAGCCACGCCCTGCGTGGCTTCGCGGTGCCGGAACGGAGAGCAGCCACGCTGGGCGTGGCTCTACGCGTGTTACCTCAACCGCGCTGGCGTACGGCCTCAAACAGGCTCACGCCCGCGGCCACTGACACATTCAGGCTTTCAATGTCGCCCGGCATCGGAATCTTGACCAGGCCGTCGCAGTTTTCGCGGGTGAGGCGGCGCAGGCCGTCGGCTTCCCCGCCCAGCACCAGTGCGACGTTGCCCTTCAGGTCCAGCGAATACAGCGAGGCGGTGGCTTCGCCGGCCAGGCCGTAGATCCACACGCCCTGCTTCTGCAGGTCCTTCAGGCAGCGCGACAGGTTGGTCACCGCCACCACCGGAATGCGATCGGCGGCACCGGCCGAGGTCTTGCGCACGGTGGCGTTCACCGTGGCCGACTTGTCCTTGGGAATGATCACCGCCGTGGCCCCTGCGGCGGCGGCGCTGCGCAGGCACGCGCCCAGATTGTGCGGGTCCTGGACCTCGTCGAGGATCAGCAGCAGCGCCTTGCCCTCGGCCGCAGTCACCAGCCCTTCCAGTTCGTTCTCGCTGTAGGTGCGGGCGGCAGCATAGCGTGCGGCCACGCCCTGGTGGCGCACCGAACCGCCCACGCCGTCCAGCGCCTGGGTGTTCACCCGGCGCACGTCGATCCCCTTGCGACGCGCGTTTTCCTCGATTTCGGTCAGCCGCGGATTCTTCGCGCCGGCCTCGATCAGCACTTCGCGGACGTTCTCGGCATCGTTTTCAATCGAGGAGGCGACGGCGTTGACGCCGACGATCCACTGGCTTTGTTTGCTCATTGCAGGGCGCGGAACCGGTCAGGGGGTGGTAATGGTAGAGCATCGGCGGGCGGGGTGCCCGTTACCGCGGCCAACGGGCCGTATCCCGGTCCGGATGCTGGTGCGACACCAACGTGGCCAAGCGCTCGGCATCCGGGTCGTCCTCGGCCAGGATCACCTCCAGCCCGCCCAGGTGGTCCACGAAGGGAAGCTTGGACTCGGTGCCGTACTGCACGGTCGGCGGCAGCCGTTCAGGCTGGTCGAAGGCCCCAGCGGCTACGGCCATGCCGTCGTCGCCTTCATAGGTCAGCGGGGTGCCGCAGTCGGCGCTGAAGCCCCGGCGGATGTGGTTGGAGGACTGGAAGCGGCGGGGTTCGCCGCGGGTCCACTGGAAGTCCGCCCCACGCACCGACACCAGCGGCGCGTAGTAGGCCCCGAAGGCTTTCTGGCACATGCGGCAGTGGCAGATGGAGCGGTCCGGCAGTGCGCCGCGGACGTGGAAGCGGATCGCGCCGCATTGGCAGCCGCCGGAGAATTCGGGAACAGGGTTCATGGGTGAGGCCTCCGTTTCGTGGCGTACCGACCAACGGTCGGTACCTACCGGGGTTCATGCGGTTGCCGGCCAGCGGCCGGCACTACCTCAATATTTCTGTTTCTGGCGCTTGGCCGGCTGCCCACGCGGCGGCAACTCCGGCACCGAGTCGTCCTTCTCTTCAACCAGACGGAAGTCGATCTTGCGCTCTTCCATGCTGGCCTTCAGCACCAGGATGCGCACGCGGTCGCCCAGGCGGTAGCTGGTACCACGGCGCTCACCGGTCAGCGTTTTGCGGGTGGCATCGAACTGGTAGTAGTCGTGCGGCAACTGGGTGACATGCACCAGCCCGTTGACCTTGGACTCGTCCAGCTCAACAAACAGCCCGAAGCTGGTCACGCCGCTGATCACGCCGTCGAACTTGCCGCCGACGTGCTTTTCCATCCACGCCGCGCGGTAGCGCTCGTCGACCTCGCGCTCGGCCTCGTCCGCACGGCGCTCGCGTTCGGAGCACAGCAGGGTCAGCTTGGCCATTTCGCGCTGCGTGTACAGGTACTTGTCGACCGGCTTGCCGGTCAGCGCGTACTTGATCGCGCGATGCACCAGCAGGTCCGGATAGCGGCGGATCGGCGAGGTGAAGTGGGCATACGCGTCCAGCGCCAGGCCAAAGTGGCCCAGGTTCTCGGCCGAATACACCGCCAGGCTCTGGCTGCGCAGCAGCACCGATTCCAGCAGCGCCGCATCCGGGCGCTCGCGCACCTTCTTCAGCAGCTTGGTGTAATCGCCCGGCTGCACCTTGGCATAGGGCGGCAGGCTCAGCTTGAACTCCTTCAGGAACTCCTGCAGGTCTTCAAACTTCGATTCCGGCGGCTTCTCATGGTCGCGGTACGGAGCCGGCACGTGCTTGCTGATCAGGTAGCGCGCCGCCTGCACGTTGGCGGCGATCATGCATTCCTCGATCAATTTGTGTGCGTCGTTGCGCACCAGCATGCCGGCCTGGGTGACCTGGCCGGTGTTGTCGAGAATGAAGCGCACTTCCGAACTTTCAAACTCGATCGCGCCGCGCTTGGTCCGGGCCTTGGCAAACACCTTGTACAGCTGGTGCAGGCGTTCCACCTGCGGCAGCAGCGGGCCGATCGCCGCACGCGCGGCCGGATCGTTCTCGCCCACCGCCTGCCAGACCTGGGTGTAGGTCAGGCGTGCATGCGAATTCATCACCGCTTCGTAGAAGCGCGAGTGCGCCACTTCGCCGTCGCGGCCCACCTGCATGTCGCAGACGAAGCACATGCGGTCGACCTTGGGCATCAGCGAGCAGATGCCGTTGGACAGCGTCTCCGGCAGCATCGGCACCACGAAACCCGGGAAGTACACCGACGTGGCGCGCTTCTGCGCTTCCTCGTCCAGCGGGGTGCCGGGGCGGACGTAGTTGGAGACGTCGGCAATGGCCACGATCAGACGGAAGCCGTCTTCGTTCGGTTCGCAGTAGACCGCGTCGTCGAAGTCCTTGGCGTCCTCGCCATCGATGGTTACCAGCGGCGTGCTGCGCAGATCGACGCGACCGCCGATCATGCCCGGCTCCACCGTCAACGGCACCGCCGCGGCTTCGTCCAGCACTTCCTGCGGGAACTCGAACGGCAGCTCATGGCCGTGGATGGCGGTTTCCACCACCAGCGAGGCAGTCAGCTTGTCGCCCAGCACCGCGATGATGCGACCGATCGGCGGCCGGCGCGTGTCTGGAGCCTGGGTCAGTTCGCACACGACCAACTGGCCATCGCGGGCGTCGCCGGTCTGGTCGGGCGGAATCTGCACGTTGCGCTGGATGCGCTTGTCATCCGGCACCACATAGCTGATGCCGAACTCCACGCTGAAGCGGCCGATCAGGCGGGTCATGCCGCGCTCGAGCACGCGGGCGATGCTGCCCTCGCGACGACCGCGACGGTCGATGCCGGTCACGTTGGCCAGCACGCGGTCGCCGTGCAGCACCTTGCGCATTTCATACGGAGCCAGGAACAGGTCGTCGCCGCCTTCCACCGGGCGCAGGAAGCCGAACCCTTCCGGGTTGGCGATGACCACGCCGGTGATCAGGTTGGTGGCCTGCACCGGGGCGAAGCCGCCGCGGCGGTTCTGCACCAACTGGCCATCACGCACCATCGCGCCCAGGCGCTTGCCCAGCGCGTCAGCACGGTCGGGCTCGGTCAGGCCCAGCTGCGCCCCGATTTCCTCGGCGGTCTGGGGGCCGTCGCAGCGGTCCAGCAGCTGCAGGATGGCCTCGCGGCTGGCGATGGGCTGGGCGTAGCGCTCCGCCTCGCGCGCGGCGAACGGGTCGTCATAGCTGCCGCTGGCGGCCTGCGGATGCGGATTGCGGCGGGTCGGAACGGGGGCCCCGGTGCCCGGCTTGGGGCCGGCACGCTTGCCGCTGCGCGGCGGGGCGGGATCCTGCAGGGACTCGGGCATCCAGGGCGGCAGCTTGCCAGGCTTGGCAGCGGCGCGGGACTTGCCCGACGGACCGGCACCCTTCTTGGGGGCCGGAGACTTGGGGGCTTTCGCGCCCCGGGTCGGTTTCTTTGTTTTCATTGACCTTTATGGTAACCGCTGACGGTGTGCATAACGGGTCATCAGTCACACGTATGCAGCTTTGTGAAGAAAATGGAAAAAAGCGTTGACAGCCCCAGGATGCTTCCGCATAATTCGCGGCCTGAGTCGCCCAGGTGGCGGAATTGGTAGACGCACTAGCTTCAGGTGCTAGCGGGGGCAACTTCGTGGAGGTTCGAGTCCTCTCCTGGGCACCATGACTCAGTAAATGATCAAACC
>JAEXNZ010000122.1 GCA_023439425.1 Pseudomonadota bacterium | reverse complement strand
GTGCTGGCCGGAGCGCACGGCGACGCCTTCCAGGTCGAGCAGGGTGGCCAGGTCGTGGGCGTGTGCGCCTTCGATCAGGAACGACACCACCGCCGCCTTGTCCGGCGTGGTACCGAAGATGCGCAGGCCGTCGATCTTGTTTAGCTCTTCGGTGAAGTGCGCCAGCAGTTCGGTTTCGCGCGCTTCCACGTGCTCCAGCCCGAGCGACTCCAGGTAGTCCACGGCCACGCCCAGGCCGATGAAACCGGCAATGTTCGGGGTACCGGCTTCAAACTTGTGCGGGGCATCGTTGAATACGGTGCCGTCGAAGCTGACTTCCTTGATCATCTCGCCGCCGCCGAGAAACGGCGGCATCGCTTCCATGTGTTCGCGCTTGGCCCACAGCGCACCGGTGCCGGTGGGGCCGCACATCTTGTGACCGGTGATGGCGTAGAAGTCGCAGCCGATCGCCGGAATGTCGACCTTGCGGTGGGGCACGGCTTGCGAGCCATCCACCACGGTGACGATGCCGCGCTTGCGCGCTTCCCGGCAGATCTCGCGCACCGGGTTGACCGTGCCGAGCACGTTGGACACGTGCGCCACCGCCAGCAGCTTCACTTCCGGGGTCATCGCCTTGCGCAGCGCGTCCAGATCCAGCGCGCCATCGGGGGTGATCTCGGCCACGCGGATGGTCGCGCCGGTGCGCTGGGCGACCAGCTGCCACGGCACGATGTTGGCGTGGTGCTCCATCCGCGAGACCAGGATCACATCACCGGCCTTCAGCCGCGGCAGTGCCCACGAATAGGCGATCAGATTGATCGCGAAGGTGGTGCCGCTGCACAGCACCAGCTCGTTGGCGCGCACGTTGAGGAAGCGCGCCAGCTTGTTGCGTGCGCCCTCGTAGGCGTCGGTGGCCTCGGTGCCGAGCGCGTGTACCGCGCGGCTCACGTTGGCGTTGTAGCGGCGATAGAACTCGTCCACCGCGCCGATCACCTGCACCGGCTTCTGGCCGGTGTTGGCGTTGTCGAAATACACCAGCGGCTTGCCGTGCACTTCCCGCATCAGTAACGGGAAGTCCAGGCGGACGCGGTCCCAGTCGGGCGCGTCGACGGTGTCGCCGAGCGGGCGCGGGGTGGACAGGTTCATGCCACGCCTGCCTGGGCCAATGCGAGGTCGAGCTGGCGGCGCAGCTGTTCGGTCAGGCGCGCGTCCAGTGCGTTCAGCGGTTCATGGCAGAACGCAGCGCTGAGCAGGGCCTGCGCCTGCGGTGCCGGCAGCCCGCGCGAGCGCAGGTAGAACAGCGCGTTGGCGTCCAGCTGACCGACGGTCGCGCCGTGCGCGGCCTTCACCTCATCCGCGTCGATCACCAGCGTCGGCTGGGTGTCGATCTCGGCGTCGGCCGAGAGCAGCAGGTTCTTGTTGGACAGGTTGGCATCGGTGCCGTCTGCGCCGGCGCGGATGTGGATGCCGCCGTGGAAGACCACGCGGCTGCGGTTGGCGGCAACACCACGCCACAGCATTTCCGAGTTGGTATCGCGGGCGATGTGCTCGATGCCCAGGCGGGTATCGACGTGGCGGCGACCATTGCCGAGCAGCACGCCGTTGGCGGTCAGCTGGGCGTTGTCGCCTTCCAGGCGCACGTTGAGCTCGTGGCGGCTCAGTGCGGCACCCAGTTCCAGGTCGATGCGGCGGTACTGGGCATTGCGGGCCAGCACGGCATCAGTGCGCAGCAGGGTGGTGGCCTTGGCACTGTCGGCCTGCACGCGGGCGTGCGAGAGCACGGCGTCCTGCGCCAGGTGCACGTGCACAAGGGTGTTATCCAGGTGCGCGGCGTCACCCACATGCAGGTGATGCTCGACCACGCCCAGGGTGGCCCCGGCGCGCAGTTCGATCAGGTGACGGTGGTGCCAGGCCAGGTCGGTATCGCCGGCGGCGCTGATGAACACCAGCTGCAGCGGAACCTCGATCTGTGCGCCGTCTTCAACGCGTACCAGCACGCCTTCATCGGCCAACGCCGCATTGAGGCGCGCGAACACTTCCTCGCTGCGCTCGAAGCGGCGGCCGAGGAAGCGCAGGGCTTCTTCGCCATCCTGCAGGGCGGTGGACAAGGTCTGCACCTGGACGCCAGCCGGCAGGCCGGTCAGGTCGCTCAGGGCCTGCACCGGGCGGCCGTTGACGAACACCAGCCGCGGCGACGCGATGTCGGCCAGCAGGGTGGTGTCCACGCTCGGCGCGGTCAGCGGGGCCGGGCTGAAGCTGCGGCGTTCCAGCTGTCGCAGCGAGGTGTACTTCCAGGCTTCGCTGCGCGGGCCGGGTAGGCCTGCCTGCAGGGCCGCGTCCAGCTCGGCGCGGCGCGCGTCGCTGCCGCAGAAGCCGTTGGCAAGGGAATCGAGCAGCGCGCTCATCAGACCGCCGCCTCCGGGACCACGCGGTTCTTCAGGAAGTCGTAACCGTGCGCTTCCAGCTGCAGGGCCAGTTCCGGGCCGCCGCTCTGCTCGATTTTGCCGTCGGCCAGCACGTGCACCACGTCTGGCTTGATGTAGTCGAGCAGGCGCTGGTAGTGGGTGATGACCAGGAACGAACGGTCGGGCGAACGCAGCGCGTTGACGCCGTCGGCCACGCTCTTGAGCGCGTCGATCTCCAGGCCCGCGTCGGTCTCGTCGAGGATAGCCAGCTTCGGCTCCAGCACGGCGAGCTGGAAGATCTCATTGCGCTTCTTCTCACCGCCCGAGAAACCTTCGTTCACGCCCCGGTGCAGCAGCTCGTCCTTCAGGTGCAGCACGGCCAGTTTCTGGCGCACCAGCTGGAGGAACTGCATGGAATCCAGTTCGTCCTGGCCGCGTGCCTTGCGCTGTGCGTTGAGCGCCGCACGCAGGAAGTAGGTGTTGTTCACGCCCGGAATTTCGACCGGGTACTGGAAGGCCAGGAACAGGCCGGCGGCGGCGCGTTCTTCCGGTTCCAGGTCCAGCAGGTCGGCGTCATCGAACTGCACGCTGCCTTCGCTGACTTCATAGCCGTCACGGCCCGCCAGCACGTTGCCCAGGGTGGACTTGCCGGCACCGTTGGGGCCCATGATGGCGTGCACTTCACCCGGCTTCACTTCCAGCGAGAGGCCCTTGAGGATTTCTTTCTCGCCGATGCGGGCGTGCAGGTTTTCGATCTTCAACATGTGACAAATCCCGTAGTGCCACGCCCTGCGTGGCAATCAATAATTCAAATGAAGCCGCGCGGGTGTTTAACCGACCGACCCTTCCAGCGACACTTCCAGCAGCTTCTTGGCTTCCACCGCGAACTCCATCGGCAGTTCGCGGAACACCTGTTTGCAGAAGCCGTCGACGATCATCGACACCGCGTTTTCCTGGTCGATGCCGCGCGCGCGGCAGTAGAACAGCTGGTCGTCGGAGATCTTCGAGGTGGTCGCTTCATGCTCCACCGTCGCACTCGGGTTCTTGACCTCGATGTACGGGAACGTGTGCGCGCCGGAGGTCTTGCCGATCAGCAGCGAGTCGCACTGGGTGTAGTTGCGCGCGCCGTCGGCGTTGCGGTTCACCTTGACCAGGCCACGGTAGGTGTTCTGGCCACGGCCGGCGCTGATGCCTTTGCTGACGATCTTGCTCTTGGTGCGCTTGCCGATGTGGATCATCTTGGTGCCGGTATCGGCCTGCTGGCGTTGATGGGTCAACGCCACCGAGTGGAACTCGCCGACCGAGTCATCGCCCAGCAGCACGCACGAGGGGTACTTCCAGGTGATCGCCGAACCCGTTTCAACCTGGGTCCAGGTCACCTTGCTGCGCGCACCACGGCATTCGGCACGCTTGGTGACGAAGTTGTAGATGCCGCCGACGCCGTTCTCGTCGCCCGGGTACCAGTTCTGCACGGTGGAATACTTGATTTCCGCGTCTTCCAGTGCGACCAGCTCGACCACGGCGGCGTGCAGCTGGTTCTCATCGCGCATCGGCGCGGTGCAGCCTTCCAGATAAGACACGTAGGCCTTGTCTTCGCAGATGATCAGGGTGCGCTCGAACTGCCCGGTGTGGCCGGCATTGATGCGGAAGTAGGTGCTCAGTTCCATCGGGCAGCGCACGCCCTTGGGGATGAACACGAAGCTGCCGTCGGAGAACACCGCCGAGTTGAGCGCGGCGAAGTAGTTGTCACCCACCGGCACCACGCTGCCCAGGTACTGCTTGACCAGCTCCGGGTGCTCCTTGATCGCCTCGGACATCGAGCAGAAGATCACGCCCTTCTCGGCCAGTTCCTTGCGGAAGGTGGTGCCGACGGACACGGAGTCGAACACCGCGTCCACGGCCACGCCGGCCAGCTTGGCGCGCTCGTGCAGCGGCACGCCCAGCTTGTCGTAGGTGTCCAGCAGTTCCTTCGGCACTTCATCCAGCGAGGCGTACTTCGGGCCCTTCGGCGCGGAGTAGTAGCTGAGCGACTGCAGGTCGATGGCGGCGATCTGCAGCTTGGCCCAGTTCGGCATCGGCATGGTGAGGAAGTGCCGATAGGCGTCCAGGCGCCACTGGGTCATCCATTCCGGCTCGTCCTTCTTGGCCGACAGGGCACGGATGGTGTCCTCGTCCAGGCCCGGCGGCAGGGAGTCCGATTCGATCTCGGTGAT
>JAEXNZ010000070.1 GCA_023439425.1 Pseudomonadota bacterium | reverse complement strand
CAGCAGCATCACCCGCACCATCTTGGTGATCACGGCAGTGTCGGCCGCAGCCGGGCTGATCGCGCCACCAGCGGCGACCACCTGGGCCACCTCGTGAATCGTCGAGCCGGCAAACACCCCGTAGGCGTGCTCGCTGACCGGCAGCAGGGCATGGCTGAGGTTGAGCTGATACAGCAGCGGGTAGGCCAGCATCGCCAGCGTGCCGAACACCACCACGGTGGACACCGCCACCGTCACCTGCTCGGCGCGGGCCCGCAGCACCGGCTCGGCCGCCATCACGGCTGCTGCGCCGCAGATGGCGCTGCCAGCCCCGATCAGCAGCGCGCTGCTGCGCTCCAGCCTGAACAGCCGGGTGCCGGCCCAACCGCCCAGCAGCAGCGTGCTGGCCACCATCACCCCGTCAATCAGCAGGCCCGCGATGCCGACCTGGCCGATGTCCTGGAAGGTCAGGCGCAGCCCATACAGGACGATGCCCGCGCGCAGCAGCCACTGCTTGGAAAAGCCCACGCCGGCTCCGGCGTGGACGGCCAGACGCGGATACAGCGTATTGCCCAGGCCGATACCCAGCGCGATGGCCAGGGTCAGGGCGCTCAGGCCATGGGACTGGAGTGCCGGCTGATCGCCCAGCACCAACGCCACCACCCCCACCGCGGCGGTCAAGGCCAGGCCTGGCAGACGCGGCTGCCAGCGCTGGCGCAACGAAAGGGGCGCGGGCAGGGTGGAGGTGGCGTTCACAGGGCACACTCGGTCAGCGGAAGACCGGTCCAGACTGCGCTCGTGCTCATTACCTGTAAAACGACTAATATCGTTATGAATTACCTGAAAATAAGGTTGAAGCATGTTGCGTCTGACATTGCGGCAATGGCAGGTGGTGGTGGCCGTCGCCGATGCCGGCACCACCACCGCGGCCGGGGAGGTGCTCGGGCTGTCCCAGTCGGCAGTGAGCGCGGCTCTGAACGAGCTGGAACACCAGCTCCCTGACCGGCTGTTTGACCGGGTCGGCCGCCGCCTGCTGCTCAACGCGCACGGGCGGGCCCTGCTGGATCCGGCGCGTGCCCTGCTGCTGGCGGCGTCCACGCTGGAACAGAGCGCTGAAGCCCGCCCGTTGAAGTTGCGCATCGCCGCCAGCACTACCATCGGCAACTACCTGCTGCCCACGCGGGTGGCCGCGTTGCAGGCGCTGCAGCCGCAGACCCGGGTGGACCTGCGTATCGGCAACAGTGCTGAGGTGGTCGAGCAGGTGCAGCGGCTGGAGGTGGATGTCGGCCTGATTGAAGGTCCGTGCCATGCCAGCGGGCTGCAGGTGCTGCCCTGGCAACGCGACGACCTGGTGATCGTGGCGGCCGCTTCAGCGCCGGCACGGATGACGACGGAAGCACTGCGCGGTGCCCGTTGGTTGCTGCGCGAACCCGGCTCCGGGACGCGCGAGGCGGTGGAGCAGGGGCTGCTGCCGCACCTGCATCACTTCGCCGACAGCATGCAGCTGGGCAGCACCGAGGCGATCAAGCAGGCATCGGCCGCAGGTCTGGGTCTGGCCTGCCTGTCGCGGCACGCAGTGGCCGACCTGCTGGCTTTGGGCAGGTTGCAGGTGGTACAGACCGGGCTGCCGCCCCTGTCGCGGCAGCTCTGGCAGGTGCAGCATCCGCACCGCCCGTTGCCGGCTGCGCTGGACACCCTGCTGCGCTAGGCGACGGCAGCGGGTGCTCGCGCTTACAATGGCGGGATGCCTCTGATTACTCTGCAGAACGTCGACTTCAGCGTCGGCGGCCCGTTGTTGCTGGAAAAAGCCGAATTGTCGATCGAGCCGGGCGAACGCATCGCCCTGATCGGTCGCAACGGTGCCGGCAAATCCACCCTGCTCAAACTGCTGTCCGGCGACCACAAGCCCGATGACGGCGAAGTCCGCGTGCAGCAGGGGGTGCGGGTCACCCGGCTGGAACAGGAAGTGCCACACGGTGCCGCCGGCAGCGTGTTCGATGTGGTGGCCGATGGTCTCGGTGAACTGGGCCAGTGGCTGGCCGAGTTCCATCACCTCAGCCACGCCGAGGTGTTCGACGGCGACGCGCTGGGCGCGGTGCAGGCCAAGATCGACGCGGCCAATGGCTGGGGTCTGGACCAGCGGGTCGAAGAAACCCTGACCAAGCTGGAACTGGATGGCGAGGCCGAATTCGGTCGGCTTTCAGGCGGCATGAAGCGCCGCGTGCTGCTGGCGCGCGCGCTGGTGTCCGCGCCCGACCTGCTGCTGCTGGACGAACCGACCAACCACCTGGACATCGAAGCCATCGACTGGCTCGAAGCCTTCCTGAAGAGCTGGAGCGGCAGCGTGGTGTTCGTCACCCACGACCGGCGCTTCCTGCGCGCGCTGGCGACCCGCATCGTCGAGATCGACCGTGGCCAGGTCACCAGCTGGCCAGGCGACTGGGCCAATTACGAGCGCCGCCGCGAAGAACGGCTCAACGCGCAGGCGCAGGAGAACGCCCGCTTCGACAAGCTGCTGGCACAGGAAGAAGTGTGGATCCGCCAGGGCATCAAGGCCCGGCGCACCCGCGACGAAGGCCGCGTGCGCCGACTGAAAGCGATGCGCAACGAGCGTTCGCAGCGCCGCGAGATGAGCGGCAACGTCAAGATGGAAGCGGCGCAGGCCGAGAACTCCGGCAAGAAGGTGATCGACGTCAAGGACATCTCGTTTGCCTTCGGCGAGCGCTGCATGGTCAAGGACTTCAGCACCACCATCCTGCGGGGCGACCGCATTGGCCTGATCGGCCCCAACGGCAGCGGCAAGACCACGCTGCTCAAGCTGCTGCTGGGCGACCTCACCCCGGATAGCGGCGAAGTGGTGGCCGGCACCAACCTGCAGATCGCCTATTTCGACCAGTACCGTGCGGTGCTGCGCGAAGACTGGACCGCGATTGAAAACGTGGCTGAAGGCCGCGATTTCCTCGAGTTCAACGGCAAGCGCAAGCATGTGCATGCCTACCTGCAGGACTTCCTGTTCACCCCCGAGCGCGCCCGTGCGCCGATCACCCGTCTGAGCGGCGGCGAGCGCAACCGGCTGCTGCTGGCCAAGCTGTTCGCACAGCCGTCCAACCTGCTGGTGATGGACGAACCCACCAACGACCTGGACGTGGAAACGCTGGAGCTGCTGGAAGAGCTGCTGGCCGATTACACCGGCACCCTGCTGCTGGTCAGCCACGATCGTGACTTCCTCGACAACGTGGTGACCTCCACCATGGTGATGGAAGGCGAGGGCGTGGTGGGTGAGTACGTGGGCGGTTACAGCGACTGGCAGCGTTATGCAGCGCAGCGGGCCGCGCAGGCGGTTGCGCCGGTGGCGGCCAAGCCGGCCGCACCGGTGCCGGCTGCCGCCGTCGCCGCGCCGGCAACGCCGGCCAAGCGCAAGCTCAGCTTCAAGGACCAGCGCGAACTGGAACAGCTGCCGGCGAAGATCGAGCAGCTGGAAAAGGACGTGGAAGGGCTGACCGCCGCCATGAACGACCCCTCGTTCTACCAGCGCAGCGCGCCGGACATGGCTGCGCACACGCAGAAGCTGACCGCCGTGCAGAACGAGCTGGATGCCGCGTACGCACGGTGGGAGGAACTGGATACCTGACGTATCCAGTTCCCAGCACGGGTTATTTCAACCCGTGCAGGTCCCGCAACTGGCTAGGCCTGGAACCAAAATACGCCGCCAGATCCGCAATATCCTGATCGCTCAGATCAGCAGCCTGCGGCGTCATCAGCGCATGCTCGCGATCACCGGCCCGGTAGGCCTGCAACGCATGCGCCAGATAATCCCCGTACTGCCCACCCAGCTTCGGGTAGGTCGGATCGATCGGGTTGTTGCCGTCGGCCCCGTGGCAGTCGATGCAGCTCTGGTTGGTCGCCTTGCCCTTGACCTGGGCACGCGCCTCACCGGCGGCAATACGACCGGCAGGCAGGCCGGCGGATGAGCTGGAGCCGTGTTCGCCACTGGCATGGCCAGGGTCGGCGGCGGAATCTGTGCTGTTTTCAACCTGCGACTGCGAACAGGCAGCCAGCAGCAGGGCAACGGACAGAGCGATGGCGTGACGCTTGAACGGCGTGGCTTTCGTCATGAGCGTGCTTATTTGGCGGTGGACAGGTAAACAGCGAGATCGGCGATCTCCTGTTCGCTGAAACTCATCGACTGCGCCTGCATCGTCGGATGCCGGCGCTTGCCCTGGCGGTACTCGGTCAACGCCTGGGTCAGGTACTGCGCCGACTGCCCGCCAATCTTGGGCACCCGGTAGCTGGGGTAGGCGTTCTTGTAGCCGGTGATGCCATGGCACCCCTGGCAGGTATAGGCCAGGGTGCGCCCGTTGTCGAAATTCCCGGAGGGAGCGGCAGGGGCGGCCGGTGCGGCGGCCGGAGCCGGGGCAGCGGGTACGGCTGGAACAGCAGAAGCAGGTGCGGCCTGGGCGGCAACCCCGAAGGGCAGGAGGACGGCCAGAGCAAGACAAGCGGCGAGCGGCTGCGGGCGCATGATGTCTCCGATAAACGGTTTCTGGTCGTTCCGGCGTGGGGTACGGAACTGTCCGGAGTATAGCCTGCGTTTTCATCTAGCTGAAATCGGAGCGCTTTCAAGGCTGACTCTGGTCACCATGACCTTTGGGATATGGTGTTGTCGTGACGTGGTGCATTACTTTGCTACCACACCTGCCCACGCACCTCCTCTGGGACACGACGATGTCGCGACTTTCTTTCCTGCCCGGCCGCACCGGAACCTGTGCCGCCGCGCTGCTGATCACCACCACCTTGTTGCTGAGCGGCTGCGGAGCCGGCGGCCCTGCGGACGCCCAGGCGGCCGAGGGCAAGGATCCCAAGGCGGAGAAAGCCCCCGAGGCGGTGCCGGTCGAGGCGGTGGCGGCCAGCCGTCGCGCGGTCGCGGCCAGCTACACCGGCACCGCCGCGCTGGAAGCGCGCGCTGAGTCGCAGGTGGTCGCCAAGACTTCCGGCGTGGCGCTGGCCGTGCTGGTCGAGGAAGGCCAGCGGGTGAGCGCCGGCCAGCCGCTGGTGCGCCTGGACCCGGACCGCGCACGCCTGGCCGTTGCCCAGAGCGAAGCGCAGATGCGCAAGCTGGAAAACAACTACCAGCGCGCCCAGAAACTGGTTGGCCAGCAGATGGTCAGTGCCGCCGATGTCGACCAGCTGCGCTTTGACCTGGAGAACGTCCGCGCGCAATACCGCCTGGCCACGCTGGAGCTGTCCTACACCACGGTGGTGGCCCCGATCTCCGGAGTGATCGCCTCGCGCTCGATCAAGACCGGCAACTTCGTGCAGATCAACACGCCGATCTTCCGCATCGTCGACAACTCGCGCCTGGAAGCCACGCTCAACGTGCCCGAGCGCGAACTGGCCACGCTGCGCCCCGGCCAGCCGGTGACCCTGGTCGCCGACGCGCTGCCGGGCAAATCGTTCCCCGGCACCGTGGACCGCATCGCACCTGTGGTGGACGCCGGCAGCGGCACCTTCCGCGTGGTCAGCGGCTTCGGCGAAGACGCCGCCGGCCTGCAGCCGGGCATGTTCGGCCGCATCCGCATCGACTACGACCAGCGTGCCGACGCGCTGGTGGTGCCGCGCCTGGCCCTGCTCGACGATGGCGACCCGGCCGTGTTCCGGGTGCGCGATGGCAAGGTCGCACGCGTACCGGTGAAGGTCGGCTACGCCGAAGGCCCGTGGGTGGAAATCCGCGAAGGTCTGGCGGTCGGCGACAAGGTCGTCACCGCCGGCAAGGTGGCGCTGCGCGACGGCACCGCGGTGCAGGTGATCGGCGAGAAGCCGGCCGCCACCGTGGCCAAGGCCGCACCGAAGAAGGCGGAGAACCGTCAATGAGTTCGCCCGGGCATGACCACGGCAGTGAACCG
>JAEXNZ010000067.1 GCA_023439425.1 Pseudomonadota bacterium | reverse complement strand
TGCCGGCACGGAGTATTCCAGCAACCTGTGCACCGAGATCCTGCAGAACATGAGCCCCACCCGCATGATCCAGGAGATGATCAGCGGCGACCAGATCGTCACCACCCGCCAGGCCGGCGACTTCGTGGTCTGCAATCTGTCGTCGATCAACCTCGGCCGTGCGGTCACCGCTGCGCCGGACCTGCTGGCCCACGACGTGCTGGAGCGGCTGGTCAGCGTACAGGTGCGCATGCTCGACAACGTGATCGATCTGAACCAGCTGCCGGTACCGCAGGCCACCATCACCAACCGCAAGTACCGCGCCATCGGCCTGGGTACGTTCGGCTGGCATCACCTGCTGGCGCAGCAGCAGATCGCCTGGGATGACCCGCGTGCCGAGGACTACGCCGACGCCCTGTATGAGCGGATCAACTTCCTGGCGATCCGCGCCAGCCTGCAGCTTGCCCAGGAGAAGGGTCGCTACAGCGTCTTCCTAGGCAGCGAATGGCATAACGGCGAGTACTTCCGTGCGCGTGGCTACACCAGCCCGGCCTGGCAGGAACTTGCCGCGCAGGTCGGCGTGCATGGGCTGCGCAACGGCTGGCTGATGGCGGTAGCCCCGAACATGAGCACCGCGCAGATTGCCGGCTCCACCGCGTCCATCGACCCGGTGTATGGCGCGTTCTATTACGAGGAGAAGAAGGACTTCCGCCGACCGGTGGCCGCACCGGGGTTGTCGCTGGAGACCTACCCGTATTACGAGAAGGGAGCGTACCGCTTGGACCAGTTCGCCAGCATTCGTCAGAACGCACGTAGACAGCGCCACGTGGACCAGGCGATCAGCTTCAACCTGTATGTGCCCAGCACCATTCGCGCGAGCACGTTGCTGGCGTTGCATATGAGCGCGTGGAAGGAAGGGATCAAGACTACCTATTACGTGCGGTCGAACGATATCGATATCGACGAGTGCGAATGGTGCAGTTCATGACCGGTAGGTGACGACCGTTGGTCGTCACGCCCCATCCGCCCCCATACACAACGGAAACACCCCATGGCAACCCCGCTAGAACGCATCAAAATCCTCGAACCCAAACACCCCAACCGCTCCACCGGCATCATCAACGGCCGCACCAGCGGCATCCTGAACTGGAACGACATTCCCTATCCGTCCTTCTACCGGGCGTACAAGGAACTCTCCACCAACTTCTGGATTCCCGACGAAGTGGACATGAAGGGCGACGCGCGCCAGTACGGTGAGCTCTCCGCTCGCGAGAAGAACGCCTACGATTCCATCATCGGCCTGCTGGCCACGCTGGACTCGCCGCAGACCCGCTTCATCTACAACGTGGCCGAATACATCACCGACCCGGCCGCGCATGCCAATGCGGCGATCATCGGCCAGCAGGAGGTTATCCATAACGAAAGCTACAGCTACGTGCTGGCCTCCATCGCCGGGCTGGCCGACCAGAACCGGGTGTTCGAGCTGGCCCGCACCCACCCGACCATCCTGGCCCGCAACGCGCCGATCATGGAATCGTATGACGACTTCATGCGCGAGAAGACCGCTGAGACGTTGATCCGCTCGCTGATCCAGTCGTCCATCCTGGAAGGTATCAACTTCTATTCGGGCTTTGCGTTCTTCTACAACCTGGTCCGCCAGAACCGGATGACCGGAACCGGCAAGATCATCAGCTTCATCAACCGCGACGAGCTGGCCCATACCAAGTTCATCAGCGAACTGATCCGCGCCATCATCGGCGAAAACCAGGCACTGCAGGGCGACCAGCTCACCGCCTACGTGCACGACGCGTTCGAGCACGCCATCGCGCTGGAAGCACGTTGGACTGGCGAGGTGCTGGATGGCATCGATGGGATCGATGTGGACGAAATGATCCGCTACGTGAAGTACCGCGCCAACAAGATGGCCGGCATGCTGGGCATCGACAAGCTGTACAGCGACGCCAATGCCAACGTGATGCCGTGGATCAAGGCGTATGCGGACAATTTCACTGAAACGAAGACCGATTTCTTCGAGATGCGCAACGCCAGTTACAAGAAGACCAATTCGGACAACGGTTTTGATGATTTGTGATCTGACATTGCGCAGCCACGCAGGGCGTGGCTCTACGTCCGGTTCGTTCCCATGACGCGATTGCCGGACGTCCGGATCATCCCGATGTCTGACCCCCGTAGTGCCACGCCCTGCGTGGCAACCGCATGCAGACCTCACACCATGCACATCCTGATCGCCTTCGCCTCCCTAAGCGGCAACACCCGTGAAGTAGCTCGCCTGCTCGCCGCGCACTGCCGCGGCCGTGGCCACGCGGTCGACTGGCTGGAAGCCGACGAAGATCCCGCTGAAGCCCTGCCCATCCTGGCCCGCCCGCACGATCGCTACCTCTTCGGTGCCTGGACCGACAACGCCGGACGCACCCCCACCGAAATGAAGGACTTCGTCGCCCTGCTGCGCGACCACCCCGGCCTGCCCCCCGCTGACCGCGTCGCCATATTCGGCCCCGGCGAAACCCAATGGGGTATGGAGTACTACTGCGGAGCCGCGCACCGGCTGGCCAGCTACTTCCAATCCCCCTACCCGGTGCTGGAGATCGAGCAGATGCCACACGGCGACGCCGACCGCCACGCCATCCAACAATGGGCCGACCAGGTACTGGCCGCGCCCGGGAGCGTCCCCACATGCTGACCCTGCAGGCGCACAGCGCCGACGACTACCACGCCGCCCTGCGCGACCACCCCACCGTGCTGGTGGACTTCTACAAGGACCAGTGCCCGGGCTGCCGGATGCTGGACATGGCGTTGGCCCAGGTAGCCGGCACTCCGGCCGCCGCCAACGTAGTGCTGCTCAAGGTCAAGCTGGAAACCGTAGGCGAGGCCCTTTTCCGCGACCTCGGCCTGCGCCAGACCCCCACTCTGACCCTGGTGCAAAACGGCCACGAAGTGCAGCGCATGGCCGGCTATCACTCTCCCGCCCAGATCGAAGCAGCCCTGACCCCCTCCCCGTAGAGCCGGGCTTGCCCGGCTGCTCTCGCCCGACTGCTCTTCACACCGGGCCGACATCACCTTGCCCATCCTGAATCTGCGGTTTCAGGACACACACCATGCAACTTGTTGCATGGGTCCGCGGCGGCCGCAACCGGATCATTTGCGACATCGAATGACTTCCGGTTTGAGGTTGTGAACCAACGGGGGTTGTCGTTTCACGATCCACGCTCCGGAGATTTCACAATGCGGCCTCTCTCTCAGTGCAGCCAGCGCTGTGCGCTGTTCAGCGCCATCGCGTTATCCCTTGCCACCCTGCCCCTGCAGGTCAGTGCCGGTACCCTCACCGGCCCCGGCAACACCCACACCATCAACCCCGGCGACCCCAATGAGTTATGGGACGTCTCCGACCAGGCCGAGCTGACCATCGCTCCCGGCGGTGCCACCAGCGGCATCGGGGTGAACAACGCCACCGTGATCGCCGACGGTGCCCTCTTGGGTGGCCTGTTTGGCATTCGCCTCGCCAATACCAGCACCGCCACCTTGACCGGTGGAGCAATCAACATCGTCTCAACATTCGGGGATGCTGGCGTGGTCGCCTCCGGCAGCACGCTGGACATCGAGGGCATGACCATCACCTCCGCCGGGCGCGGCTTGAGCACCACCGGCGCAGGCAGCGCGCTCACCCTGCGCAATACCTCCATCTCGGCCGGCGGCGAGGCTCTGGAACTGTCCAATGGCGCGCAGCTGGTGCTGGACAACGTGCAGGTCAGCTCAGATGGCACCAGTGGCTTCGGCATCGCGCTCGACATCAGCGGCGGCGACGCGCAGGTGTCCAACAGCACCATTTCCGGCTCTCTAACTGGCATAGAGATGAGCGGCGGCACCTTGCTACTGGCCGATTCGCAGGTGCAATCCGCCGATACCGGCTTGTCATTGGGC
>JAEXNZ010000063.1 GCA_023439425.1 Pseudomonadota bacterium | reverse complement strand
CTGGGGGGCGGGCCAACGGGCGGGCGCTACCGGGGAGCTACCGCCTGGTCTGCTGGTGCCGGTGCAGGGGGTGCTGCCGAGCCAACTGCAGGACACCTTCACCGATGCCCGCAGCGAGGGGCGGGTGCATGACGCCATCGACATCATGGCCGCGGCGGGCACCCCGGTGCTGGCGGTGGCTGATGGCACCATCGAGAAGCTGTTCACAAGTGAGCGCGGCGGGCTGACGGTGTACCAGTTCGAGCCGGACGGGGTGTACTGCTATTACTACGCGCACCTGGACCGGTATGCAGATGGCCTGGCCGAGAAGCAGGTGGTCAAGCGCGGGGATGTGATTGGCTTTGTGGGCAGCACCGGCAATGCCAGCCCGGATGCGCCGCACCTGCATTTCGAAATTCACCGGCTGGGGCCGGAGAAGCAGTGGTGGAAGGGGGAGGCGTTGAACCCCTACCCGGTGTTGCGCGGTATTTCCCCGTAGAGCCACGCCCTGCGTGGCTGCGACCAGTCTGGGCACCCCGAAGCCGCGCAGGGCGTGGCTCTACGGGTGACGGGGTCTGTGCGAAAATGACCCCATGAGAACCCCCGAAAGCCTGCAGGCGCTGATTGACGACGGCGTCATTGATGAAGTGCTGCGCCCGCTCAAGAGCGGCAAGGAAGCGGCAGTGTACGTGGTGCGCAGCGGCGATGACGTGCGCTGCGCCAAGGTCTACAAGGACATGGCCCAGCGCAGCTTCCAGCAGCGCGTGCAGTACCAGGAAGGCCGCAAGGTCCGCGGCAGCCGTGAAGCCCGTGCCCAGGCCAAGTCCAGCAAGTACGGCCGAAAGCAGCAGGAAACCGCCTGGAAGAACACCGAGGTGGACGCGCTGTACCAGCTGCGCGACGCCGGTGTGCGGGTGCCGGAGCCCTACGGCTATTACCACGGCGTGCTGGTAATGGAGCTGGTCACCGACGCCGAGGGCTACTCTGCTGCGCGCCTGGGCGAAGTGGAACTGAGCGCCGAGCAGGCGCGCGCCTTCCATCAGGTGCTGGTGCGCCAGGTGGTGCTGATGCTGTGCTGTGGCCTGATCCACGGCGATCTCTCGCCATACAACGTGCTGGTGGGGCCGGACGGTCCCGTGGTGATCGACTTCCCGCAGGTGGTCAGCGCCGGTGGCAACAACAGCGCGCGCACGATGCTGCTGCGCGACGTGAACAACCTCACCGCATATCTGGGACGTTCGGCACCGGAGCTGTTTGATACCTGGTACGGCGAAGAGATGTGGGCGCTGTTCGAAGCCGGCGAACTGCGGCCGGACAGCGTGCTGACCGGCAGCTTCGTGCATGACGAATCTGTCGTGGACCTGGACAGCGTGCGTCACGCCATCAACGACGCCCGCGAGGAGGCGTTGATCCGTCAGCAGGGCCGAGAGGCGGCCGAGGCAATGGACGACTGAAGCGGGGTTGGAATCACCGGCACCGCGACGACACGCACGGCGTGTCGCTACGGGGTGCCTTTGATGCGTAGGGACGCGCCATGCGCGTCCGCGGGAATCAAGCCTTCAGTGCCTCGGCGTGATACGCGATGTGCTCGCCGATGAAGCTGCTGATGAAGTAGTAGCTGTGGTCGTAGCCGGGCTGCATCCGCAGCTGCAGCGGATGGCCCGCCGCCGTACACGCGGCCTGCAGCCACTGCGGCTGCAGCTGGCTGTCGAGGAATTCATCACCACCGCCCTGGTCCACCAGCAGCGGCAGCCTTTCTTCGGCGACGGCCACCAGTTCGCTGGCATCCCACTGCGCCCAGCTGGCACGATCCTCACCCAGGTACGCGGCAAACGCCTTCTGCCCCCACGGCACGCGCGTGGGCGCAACAATCGGCGAGAACGCCGACACGCTGCGATAGCGCCCGGGGTTGCGCAGCGCGATCACCAGCGCACCATGCCCTCCCATCGAATGACCGCTGATGCTGCGTGCATCGGTGGCCGGCAGGTGTGTTTCGATCAATGCCGGCAACTCCTGCACGATGTAGTCGTACATGCGGTAGTGCGTCGCCCACGGTTCCTGGGTGGCGTTGAGGTAGAACCCCGCGCCCTTGCCGAGGTCGTAGCCCTCGGCATCGGCCACGTCGTCACCGCGAGGACTGGTGTCCGGGGCCACGATGATCACGCCATGCTCGGCGGCGTAGCGCTGCGCACCGGCCTTGGTGATGAAGTTCTGCTCGGTGCAGGTAAGCCCGCTCAGCCAGTACAGCACCGGCAGCTTCCGGGTGGCGGCCTGCGGCGGCAGGTACACCGCCACGTTGATGTCGCAGCCCAGTACCTGCGAACGGTGCCGGTACACGTCCTGCCAGCCGCCAAAGGCGGCGCGATGTTCGATGCGTTCCATGTCAGTAGTGCACCACCGAACGGATCGACTTGCCTTCATGCATCAGCTCGAAGGCGTCGTTGATCTGCTCCAGGTCCATGGTGTGGGTGACGAACGGAGCCAGCTCGATGGTGCCCTTCATCGCGTCTTCGACCATGCCCGGCAGCTGGCTGCGACCCTTGACCCCACCGAACGCGGTGCCCATCCACTTGCGGCCGGTGACCAGCTGGAACGGACGGGTGGAGATTTCCTGGCCGGCACCGGCCACGCCGATGATCACCGACTGGCCCCAACCGCGGTGCGCGCACTCCAGCGCCGCACGCATCACCTGGGTGTTGCCGATGCACTCGAAGCTGTGATCCACGCCCCAGCCGGTCATTTCCACGATGACCTGCTGGATGGGCTTGTCGTGATCCTTCGGGTTCACGCAGTCGGTGGCACCGAACTGCTGCGCGAGGTCGAACTTGGTCGGGTTGGGGGCCACCGCGATGATGCGGCCGGCCTTGGCCTGGCGCGCGCCCTGGATCACCGCAAGGCCGATGCCACCCAGGCCGAACACGGCCACAGTGTCGCCTTCCTGCACCTTGGCGGTGTTGTGCACCGCGCCGATGCCGGTGGTGACGCCGCAGCCCAGCAGGCACACGTGCTCCGGATTCGCTTCCGGGTTGATCTTGGCCAGCGACACCTCGGCCACCACGGTGTACTCACTGAAGGTGGAGCAGCCCATGTAGTGGTAGATCGGCTCGCCGTTGTAGCTGAAACGGGTGGTGCCGTCGGGCATCACGCCCTTGCCCTGGGTGGCGCGCACGGAGACACACAGGTTGGTCTTGCCCGAGGTACAGAACAGGCACTCACCGCATTCAGCGGTGTACAGCGGAATGACGTGGTCGCCCGGCTTTACGCTGGTGACGCCCTCGCCCACTTCGACCACGATGCCGGCACCTTCGTGGCCAAGCACCGCCGGGAACAGGCCTTCCGGGTCATCGCCGCTCAGAGTGAAGGCATCGGTGTGGCACACACCGGTGTGAGTGATTTTGACCAGCACTTCGCCCTTCTTCGGCGGGGCGACATCGATCTCTACGATCTTCAACGGCTGACCGGGACCAAACGCTACAGCGGCACGGGATTTCATCACCAACACTCCAGAACAGGAAAAGAGGGAACAACGGCACGGCAGAGCCGCGCTTACTTCAAATAGGAACGAATCAGCGCGCTCATGTCGCGCACGCGTTCGGCGCGCTGCGCATCGGACTGCGCCGGCTGGCCGAACTCCTCGCGCAGGTGCGCTTCCATCACTTCGGACATCAGCCCGTTGACGGCACCGCGGATGGCCGCGATCTGCTGCAGCACCGGCCC
>JAEXNZ010000060.1 GCA_023439425.1 Pseudomonadota bacterium | reverse complement strand
AATCCAACGGCAGCCGTCAGAACTCGAGGTTGTCGATCAGGCGGGTGGAGCCGATGCGGGCGGCGATCAGGGCGACGCGGTTGCCGACGTCGCTGTCGGCCGGCTCGGACAGGTCCGGCAGGCGGATCACGGCGTAATCGACCTGGAAGCCGGCGGCCTGCAGGGCGGCGGTGGCCTCGGCTTCGATCAGGCTGCGCGCCTTGCCGGCGATGAAACCTTCGCGCATGCCCAGCAGCACCTGGTGGATGGTGGTCGAAACCGGGCGCTGCTCGCCATTGAGGTACTGATTGCGCGAGCTCATTGCCAGGCCGTCATCTTCACGAACGATGTCGCCGCCGACGATCTGGATCGGGAAGGCCAGGTCTTCCACCAGCTGACGGATCACCGCCAGCTGCTGGTAGTCCTTCTTGCCGAAGGCGGCCACGTCCGGCTGCACCTGATTGAACAGGCGGCTCACCACCGTGCACACGCCATCGAAATGGCCCGGACGGTGCGCGCCCTCGAGCAGGCTGCTGATGCCGGGCACATGCACGTTGGCCGCCAGCTCCACGCCGAACGGGTACATCGATTCCACGGTCGGCAGCCACAGCACGTCGCAGCCGGCCTGCTCCAGCCCGGAGGTGTCCGCTTCCGGCGTGCGCGGGTAGCGGGTGAAGTCCTCGTTCGGGCCGAACTGGGTCGGATTGACGAACACGCTGGAGACCACGCGGTCGGCGTACTGGCGGGCCAGGGTGACCAGCGAGTAATGGCCCGCGTGCAGGTTGCCCATGGTCGGGACCAGCGCGACGCGCAGGCCCTCGCGCTTCCAGCCGTTGACGACGGCGCGCAGACGGGACAGTTCGGTGACGGTTTCAATCATGATGCGTAGGCGTGTTCTGCGTCGGGGAAGGAGCCGTCGCGCACGGCGTCGGCGTAGGCGCGGACCGCACCGGCCACCGAACCGCCTTCGGCAAGGAAATCCTTGACGAACTTGGGTCGGCGGTGGCCGCTGTCCAGGCCAAGGAAATCGTGCATCACCAGCACCTGACCGTCACAGCCCGGGCCGGCACCAATGCCGATGGTGGGCGCACTGATCTCGGCACTGATCTGGGTCGCGATCGGGGTTGGCACGCATTCCAGCACCACCAGGGTGGCACCGGCGTCGACAGCGGCCTTGGCGTCGGCACGCAGCTGCTCGGCCGCGTCACCACGCCCCTGTACCCGGTAGCCGCCCAGGCGCAGCACCGACTGCGGGGTCAGACCCAGGTGCGAGCAGACCGGAATCTCACGCTCGACCAGGTAACGAATGATGTCCAGCTTGAAGCCGGCCCCTTCGATCTTGACCATCTCCGCGCCGGCCTGCAGCAACTGCAGCGAGGCCTCCAGCGCGCGCTCGGGCGTGGCATCGGCACCGAACGGCAGATCGGCCACCAGCAGCGCCCGCTGCAGCACACGGGCGACCACACGGGTGTGGTAGACCATGTCGGCCACGGTCACCGGCAGGGTCGAATCATGCCCCTGCACCACCATGCCCAGCGAGTCGCCGATCAGGATCAGGTCCACGCCGTTGGCGTCGAAGGTGCGCGCAAAACCTGCGTCGTAAGCGGTCAACATGACCAGCTTCTGCCCGTTGCGCTTGGCCTCGGCCAGGGCGGGAACGGTCCAGGGTTTGCTGTCTGCGTGGGTGCTCATGTACTGATAACCGGTGGCGATAAGCCCCGCATTATCCTCCTATTGACGCGATCCCGCTGGCCTCGATACGCATCACTGCATCCCGTACCCGGCCCTGCCCCGGAATCAACGCGTCCGGGGCGATCTCGGCCAGGGGCACCAGCACGAACGCGCGCTCGTGCAGATAGGGGTGTGGCACTTTCAGCTGCGGCAGGTCGATCACCTGCTCGCCATAAAGCAGCAGGTCCAGGTCCAGGGTCCGCGGGCCCCAGTGCACGGCGGGGTCACGCACCCGTCCGGACGCCCGTTCGACCTCCAGCAAGGCCTCCAGCAGCGCCGGGGCCGGCAGCGCGGTATCCAGCACCGCTGCGGCATTGATGAAGGGCGGCTGGTCCTCATTGCCCCAGGCGGGGGTGGAATACAGCTGAGAGTGCGCCAGCAGCGTGGTCTGCGGCAGCGCCGCCAGCGCGGCAAAGGCACCGCGCAGGGTCTGCGCGGCGTCGCCCAGGTTGCCACCCAGGCCAATGCAGGCCAGGGTCATGGCTTATTCGCCGGCCGGACCACCGGTGCGCCGACGGCGACGGCGACGCTTGCGCGGAGCCCCCTCTTCGTCCAGCGCGACCTCGGCCTGTGCCGCTTCCAGGGTGGAATCCAGCTCGGCACCCGACTGCTGCTGGGCCTCGCGCCAGAACTGCACATCGGCTTCGTGCTCACTGGAGGCGACCTGGCGCAGCGCCAGGAAGTCGAAGGCGGCGCGGAAGCGCGGATGCGTAAGGGTGCGGAACACGCGCTTGCGCTGGCGCGAGCTGAAGCGGCCCTGCAGCAGCCAGATTTCCTGCATCGGCAGCGAGAAGCGGCGCGGCAGCGCGATGGTGGTCAGCTGGTGCAGGGTGACCCGGTCAGCGGCACGACGCTGCGCCTCTTCGACTGCGACGCCCTGCTTCTGCAGGGTGGCCAGGGCGCGGCAGAATGCCGGCCACAGCAGCAGCGCGAACAGGAACGACGGCGACACCGGCTCGTCATTGGCCACGCGCAGATCGGTACTGTGCAGCCCTGCGATCACCATGCGACGCAGCGCGCCACTGCGGTTGCTGCGCAGCGCGGCGGCGCTTTCCGGGAACAGCACGTCCAGCAGGCCGTAACGCTCCAGGCCTTCGAAGCTGGCCACGCCGTGTCCGGACAGGAACAACTTGAGTACTTCTTCGAACAGACGCGCCGGGGCCGCTTCGGACAGCAGCCCGGCCAGGCGCGGAAGCGGCTCGGCGGTGGCCTGCTCGATCTGGAAGCCGAGCTTGGCGGCCAGACGCACCGCGCGCAGCATGCGCACCGGGTCTTCGCGGTAGCGCTGCTCGGGGTCGCCGATCAGCTTCATCAGGCGCGCCTGCACGTCTTCGAAGCCACCGGTGTAATCGCGCACCGAAAAATCCTCGATGGCGTAGTACAGCGCGTTGCAGCTGAAGTCGCGGCGCACCGCATCGTCTTCGATGGTGCCGTACACGTTGTCGCGTACCAGCATGCCGTTTTCCATCTCGCGGTCGCCGCTGCCGTCGTCGCTGTTGGCGCGGAAGGTGGCCACTTCGATGATCTCGCGGCCGAACACCACATGGGCCAGTCGGAACCGGCGGCCGATCAGGCGGCAGTTGCGGAACAGCGCCTTGACCTGCTCCGGGGTGGCGTCGGTGGCCACGTCGAAGTCTTTCGGGTGCCCGCCGACCAGCAGGTCGCGCACGGCCCCGCCGACCAGGTAAGCGCCAAAGCCGGAATCACGCAGCCGGTACAACACGCGCAGCGCGTTCGGGCTGATGTCCTTGCGGGAGATGTTGTGCTGGTCGCGGGGGATCACGCGCAGACCGAACGAGGATGGTGCAGAGGAATTGATGTTGGCGCTTCCGGTTGAAGTTTCGGGATTGCCCAATGGCATCGTCGCCAATATACTAGCGCGCTGCGCCGCTCGCGACAAAGCACGCTCCCTTCGTCTAGTGGTTAGGACGTGGCCCTCTCAAGGCTAAAACAGGGGTTCGAGTCCCCTAGGGAGCGCCAATGTCGGCACGCAGGACGAAAAAAACCCCGCCAAGGCGGGGTTTTTTGTTGCTCACCCGACCATCTGCTCCAGCTCCTTGCCCTTGGTCTCGTGCACATAGCGCAGCACGAAGAACACCGAGGCCACGGCCGCGGCCGTATACAGCCCGTAGGCCCCGGCCAGGCCGATCCCGGTCAGCAGCACCGGGAAGCTGACCGTGATGGCGAAATTGGCCGTCCACTGCGCCGCGCCGGCCACCGCCAGCCCGGACCCGCGGATCTGGTTGGGGAACATCTCGCCCAGCATCACCCACATGACCGGGCCCCAGGACATGATGAAGAACACCACGTAGGCGTTGGCCGCGACCAGCGCCAGAACGCCCATCTGGTCGGACAGCTGCAGCTTCCCGTCCACCAGCGAGCCACTGGAGAACGCCACCACCACCAGGGCCAGGGTCACCGCCATGCCGGCCGAGCCCACCCACAGCAGCGGCTTGCGGCCGATCCGGTCGATCAGCACCACGGTGAGCAGGCAGGCCCCGATGCTGAGCGCACCGGACAGCACGTTGATCAGCAGCGCGTCGCTTTCCGAGAAGCCCACCGCCTGCCACAGCACCGCGCCGTAATAGAACACCACATTGATGCCGACCAGCTGCTGGAACACGGCCAGACCGATGCCGACCCAGACAATCCGGCGCAGCTTGCCGGTGTGCTTGTCGACCAGGTCGGACAGGCGCGGACGGTGCTGGTCCTGGGACAGCGATGCATCGATCTCGCCCAGCTTGGCCTGGGCTTCGACCGGCCCGTACAGGCGGGTCATCACCTCCAGCGCCTGTTCACGCCGCCCCTTCACCACCAGGTAGCGCGGGCTTTCCGGAATGACCAACAGCAGCACAAGGAACAGGGCCGAGGGGATCGCCTGCATCCAGAACATCCAGCGCCACGCGGCCTGGCCCAACCACAGCGCCTCGGTGGAGGCACCGGCGGCGCGGGCCAGCAGGTAGTTGCTCAGAAACGCGCAGAACAGGCCACTGATGATGGCGATCTGCTGCACCGTGGCCAGCCGGCCGCGATAGCGGGCCGAGGCCACCTCGGCGATGTACGCCGGTGACATCACGCTGGCCGCGCCGACCGCGAAGCCGCCGACCACGCGGGCGATCACGAACGCCAGCGAGCTGTGCGCGGCCCCTGCCCCCAGCGCGGAGAGCAGGAACAGCACCGCGGCGATGATCAGCACGCCACGCCGGCCCAGGCGGTCGCCCAGGCGGCCGGCGAAGAACGCACCGATCGCGCAGCCCAGCAGCATCGATGCCACTTCAAAGCCGATCCCGGCCTGGCTGGACTGGAAGGTCTGCTTGAGGCCATCCACGGTGCCGTTGATGACCCCGCTGTCGAAGCCGAAAAGGAAGCCGCCCAGGGTGGCCACGCAGCTGATGAGGACGATGAAGGAGGTGTTTTCGCCGGGTGCGGCGGTGGCAGCAGCGGGTATCGACATGGAAGGCCCTGGCAGAAAGAAGACAACGGACGGTCAACGCGGCAGGTACAGCTGAAGCGGGTTCTCACAGGTGTTCAGCGCCCGGCGGCCATGGGGAAGCCCCACTTCCCGGGCCCTGGCTGTCTACCGGTGGGCACGGCTATCTATACCCGGGGGGCGGCGACGGCGCATCGTGCACTGCGACAAAGCCGCAACTGTTCTAGAATTGTCCGGCTTACCGTCCGATTCTGATCCAGCCATGCCCTTTGTCGTCACCGAAAACTGCATCAAGTGCAAGCACACCGACTGTGTGGAAGTGTGCCCCGTGGACTGTTTCCACGAAGGTCCGAACTTCCTGGTGATCGACCCGGACGAGTGCATCGACTGCACCCTGTGCGAACCGGAGTGCCCGGTCAACGCGATTTTCCCGGAAGACGACGTGCCCGCCGGACAGGAAGTGTTCGTCGGCCTGAACGCCGAACTGGCCAAGACCTGGCCGGTACTGACCGTGCGCAAGGACCCGCCGGCGGACGCCGATGAGTGGAATGGCAAGCCGGGGAAACTGGAGTTGCTGGAGCGCTGAGGCAAAAAGGCACCTTCGGGTGCCTTTTTTGTAATCGCGAAGAGCGGCGGCGTCTCAATTTGTACGAGCCAGGGAGGCCCCCAGGCAGCCCCGCTCCGGGGTATCACGGACCTGCGGTCCGAGATACCCACGTATTCCACCTTATCCCCCCGCCTTCGGCGCGCCCCCTTCAACAAGAAGGGGGCTTTTCTCCAGATGCATTACGGAATGCGGATCGGACGGCAGGAGCCGTTTTCGATCCAGGGTCATGCGTTACCGGGTGTTGGGGATTTCACGGCGATCGTCTGTCGACCGATCCCACCGGGGCAACGTGCTTTTGATTTCCAGTGGCCACCGGCCA